>JBDHUS010000001.1:0-65082 GCA_039809325.1 Minisyncoccia bacterium
CGCGCCCGCATTTCCGAATTTCCCCGCAGAATCAGGGCAAACACAGTGGGACGCACTTCGTGCGTCCCACCATTTGGCATCTTCCGAAGCATTTTGTTCGTTTAGGGAGCCACTTGTCAGACTCGAACTGACGACCTATGGTTTACAAAACCATTGCTCTACCAACTGAGCTAAAGTGGCAATATTTTACTTGGTAATTTTACAGCTCTTTTTCAAAAACTATCGTAGGTTTTGTAAACCGTTGTCAGTATACAATCTCGCTACGCTCGTGCCAACTGAGCTAAAGTGGCAATATTTATTTGGCAATTTAAATATAGCTCTATTATATTATTTAACTTACCTATTTGTTATTATATCATAATAAACTATATTTTCAAACAACTTTATATATTTTTTTCTGTTTCTTCAATCTTTTTTTCTTTTTCTATTTCTCTTTTATACTTCTTTAAATGATCCCAAAAATGTGGTACAGCTTTTTTATCTTTTACAACTTCTTCCATAAATTTATTCCTACTTTTAGCATAAATTTTATCAGAATAAGAAGAAATTTTTGCTACTAACATAACCCACCAGTGTAATATATTCCTATATATAATTTTAACAGAATAAAATATTTTTTTAATAAAAATTCTAAGAATAGCAAAAAATTTATTCAAAAAAACTTCATGTCCATCATATGATGGATTATATTTTTCTGGATATGTATTTAAAAAAGACATTCTAATTCTAACTATTAAAAATGCTGTTAGAAATAATACTGATGAAATTATCAAATAAGTATAAAATAACATAAGATTTAAATCGTTAAGACTTTAGTCTTCGTAATTTTGTTAGATACCATATCTAACAAAATTTCTAATTTGTGTATTTTCTCCAAATTTTTGTATTGCTGCTTCAATTTTTTGTTCAATGGTTTGTGAAGGGTCTTTTATAAAAGACTGTTTAAGTAGTGCTGTATCCTCCCCTTCTTCATCTTCATTATTTATAGAGGTAGGATTCATTGCTACTATATGAAATGCGATATCATTTGCTAAAGCTTTAAATTCTTCATTTTTAGCAACAAAATCTGTCTCACACATAAGCTCAACCATTGCTGCTGCAGTTCCTCCACCATATATATAAACCCCTATAACGCCAGCCCCTAATTCCCTATTCATCTTTTTAGCTGCCGCTTCTTTTGCTTTTAATGAAAGTATTTCCAAAGCTTTAATTTTATCTCCATTAGAATCTTCTAATGCTTTCTTTATTTCAGAGAGAGAAAGTCCTGTTTCATCTCTCAATTCTTTAATTATTTCTGTATTCATAGTTTATATTTTTATTTTAAAAATTAAATATTATTTTTAATAATATTTAAAATAGTTTCTACTGACGACTTTGATGAATCATTACAAATGATAGGATATTCTATAGTTGATATGTCGCAATCTGTATTAGATAATGATATTACAGGAATATGTGCTATAGCTGCTTCCCTAACTGGAATTACTTCATGTTTTGAATCAATAACTACAATAGCTCCAGGTAAAGAGGTTAATCCTGTTAAACCGCCAAAATTTTTATCTAATTTTTCTAATTCTCTTTGCATTAAAAGTTGTTCTTTTTTTGTAAATTTTACCCACTCTCCTCTGTCTTTAGCATCAATCATATTTTGTAATTTTTCTACTCTTTTTTTAATTTGAGGAAAATTTGTAATAGATCCACCAATAAATCTATTAACTATATATGGCTCCCCTAAAGATAAAGCTATTTCTTTTACAGATTGAATAATCTCTGGTTTTTCACCAATAAAAATAATTCTCTTTTTTTGCTCTCTTAATGATTTCAAGAAAGAAACTGCTTCTTTAATTTGATTTTTAGTTTGTTCAAGATCAATAATATCTACACCATTTTGAGTAGTATAAATTGATTTTTTGGTAGAAGGATGACGTCTAGTCTTTTGATAGCCATATCCTACACCAGCTTTTGCTAAATCTTCTATTTTGATATTTTCTATATCTGCCATATTTTGTATAATAAATTAATAATATATATTTAAAAAGTCTATATATCTTACCAAATTTTTTAAATTTTAGCAAGATATATAATTTTTAAATTTACTCACCATATTGTTTTAGATAATCAATTTTATCTTGAATTCCTGCTACTCTATTCATAACTTGAGTACCATATGAACAAGAACTTCCTCCTGTACCATAATACTTACAAGCTGCCTTTACTTGTGATGAATATGAATTTGTAGCTCCTAATTGTGATAAATAATATGAAGAAGCTGTGATGGCATCTCTAGCATTCCAAGGATTTGAAACTCCCGCTCTACTCTCTACTGAAAGCCAAGTAGAAGCAATAAACTGAGCTGGCCCCATAGCTCCACCATATCCTCCAGCTGATGGTATGGGACAAGATACTACAGTAGTTAGCGGATCAAGTCCAAGTCTCTTTGTTATAGCAATAAAAGGTTCTAGATCTCTCGTTGGCTTCATTACATTATTGTATTGTGTTTTAGTATTTATATTATATCCTGCACCACTTTCAAGATCTGACAAATAACATTTCCCTACATTTGCTCCAAGTGCTGATTCTTGAGTTAAGATAGCAAGCACAAGTGCTGCTGGTACTCCTGTTTGATTTTCAGCTTGTTCTGCATATTTAAGAGCATCTCCAAAAGGTATTGCTTTTGTCTCTCCTCCAGCAAAACTAAATAATGCTGCTCTAATATCTGCTGCTTTTTTTTGCATTTTAACAAGTTCTTTTTTATACTCTTCTTCTTTTCCTTGTGTCTCTTTAAGAAGAGTATTTTTCTTTGCTTTATTATTATCTATTTTTGTTTGTACTGCCTTTTGTTCATTTTTAAGAGCTATTTGACTATCTTTATTATCTTCTAAGGAAGATTTCACTTTATTAACTTCATTTGAAGTTAATTTTATTTTATTTACATCTTCACTAACAGAAGATTGAAAAGCTACTATTTTATCTGCTTCTGTAAAAAATTCAGATATAGTCTTTTTGTCAAGTAAAAGATTTATAAAATTATTCGTTCCGTCAAAGAAATACATATTTCGAAGAGCATTTGATAAAGCAATTTTTTGTTTATCTAAAGTGTTTGATAAATCATTTAATTCTATATTTTTATTCACTATTTGACTATTTAATAAAGATATATTTCCATCAATCTTTTTGATTTCTAATTTTTTCTCATCTATTTGAGCTTGTAGAAGCTTAATTTCTTTAGATAAAGTATTTTTTTCTTTTTCTGTAGAAGATATAATTTTTTGTTGCTCTAACATTAATTTATCTAGATCAGCTAAATCTTTTAGTAATCTTATTTTTTTCTCTTCTTCTGTTTCAGCAAAAGTATTTTTTATACTTAAAAAAGAGAAAGGTATAATTAAAATAAAAAAGGATAATATTATATATCTCTTATACTTATTTAAAAAACTCATATAAGATAATTATATCATATACAAATAATTAAAAATATTAACTTAACTTTACTTAACACTCAATCAAAAAAACACTTTTATAAAAAAGTGTTTTTTTGATGAAATATATAGAATTTATTCTTGAGTTTCTTCCTTTTTTCCTTTTTCTGCTACTTCAATATTTGAAATATCGCTTTCTATTGGCGCTGAGAGATCTTCTTCTTTTGCTATAGAGGTAGAAGCTACAACTTCATCTTCATCTACATGATACAATTTTACACCTGCTGGAAGTTTAATATCTTTTACTAAAATTACAGATTCAGCAGTAGTAAGTAATGATAAATCAACCTCTAAAGAGTGAGGTAAATGCGCCGCATCTGCTTCTATATGAAGATCATGCATAACTTTTGCAAGAGTTCCACCGTGAGTTTTAACACCTTCTGAAATCCCTATAAATTCTAATGGTACTTTTGCATCTATTTTTGCACCTTTTTCTACAATATAAAAATCAACATGTATAGGAACATATTTTACAGGATCATAAGAAACATCCTGAACTAAAGCTTGAATCTTTTTTTCTTCTCCCTCTAAAGAAATAATAGAGGATTGCCTAGCTTCTCTATAAACTTTCATAAAATCTATAGCATTAACAAAAATAGGAGTAGCTTTCTCTTTTGTTCCATAGTATACAGCCTTAAGCATATCTTCTTTTCTTTCTCCTTTTTCTCTTTTTGTAAAATTTAACGATAACATATATTTATATTTAATAATTAATACTATAAAAACAAAATTACTTCTTAGTTTCTTTCATTATTACATGTTTACGAAGTTTTTTATCAAATTTTTTAAGTTCAATCTTTCTCGTGACTAGCTTTTTGTTTTTTTTTGTATAATAAGTTGTGCCTGTAGCTTTGTTTACAAGTTTAATTAATTTATCTTGAGCCATAATTTTATTAATAAATGATTAATGAAATATACTATATTTTTTACTTTTTTGCAAATAATTAAAGTAAAACTATAATAATAATTAAAAATCAAACCTACTCTCTAAATACTTATCTAAATCTATAATCTTCACTCTTTCCTGCTCCATAGTATCTCTATCACGGACTGTCACTGACTCATCACTCACACTATCGTAGTCAAAAGTTATACAATATGGAGTCCCTATCTCATCTTGTCTTCTATATCTTTTTCCAATACTTCCAGAAATATCAAATTCTGCAAAATACTTTTTTGATAAATCTTTCCAGATCTTGCGAGCCGGCTCTAATAATTCTTCTTTTTTAAATAGTGGAAATACTGCTACTTTTACCGGAGAAAGCCTTTTATCTAATTTCAATACTACTCTCTCTTCTGTATTACTATTTTTATCTTGCAATTTTTCTTTTGTATATGCATTATCTATAAAAGCAAGCATCATGCGAGCAACTCCAACTGAAGTTTCTACAATGTGAGGAATAAATCTTTCACGAGTAATTTCATCAAAATATGTTAAATCCTTCCCAGAAAATTTTTGATGTTGTGATAAATCCCAATCTCCTCTAGCATGAATTCCTTCTAATTCTTTTGGATCTCCACCCAACATTTTATATTTATACTCAATATCATATGCATCACTAGCATAATGAGCTAATTTTTCATGCTTATACCAATTAAGACTATCTTTTTCAATCCCATATTCTAAATAAAAATTCCATCTATATTTTTTCCACTCATTAAAATATTCTTCTGTGGTGTTACCGTCTGCGGAAACTGGATTAAAAAAATACTGCATTTCCATTTGTTCAAATTCTCTTGTTCTAAAAATAAATTGTTTTGTTACTATTTCATTTCTAAAAGCTTTTCCAATTTGGGCTATACCAAAAGGAAGTTTTGGGTGTAAAGAGTCTAATGTATTTTTATACTCTAAATAAATTCCTCCACAAGTTTCTGGTCTTAAATATACAACATTTTCTTCATTAAGAGCTTCTGTTGGAGAACCAAGATTACTTTTTACCATTAAAGAAAATATTTTTGCTTCTGTTAATTCTGCTTTGCCACAATTTGCACATATTAATTTTTTTTCTAATCCTAATTTGTCTAATTCTTTATTTATAAAGTCTAAAGAAGCTTTATCAGCATTTATATCAAAACTCTCTAAGATATGATCTGCTCGAAATCTCATTTTACAATTCTTGCAATCTATTTGTGGGTCATTAAAGGTATCAATATGACCGGAAGCTTTCCAGGTTGTAGGATGCATAAATATTCCAGAGTCGAGAGCTAAAACATCGTCTCTTTCTTGAATCATGCTTTTCATCCAAGCATCTTTAATATTTTTTAAAAGTAAATATCCATAATGTCCATAATCATAAACACCATTAAATCCTCCGTATATTTCACTTGAAGGATACACAAATCCCCTACTCTTTAGAAAAGCAATCATTTCTATCATTAAATTATTTTCTTCTTTTTTCTTTTCTGACATATATATTCTTTAATTAAAAAAGCTTGTTATAAATTTATATATTGATGATGCTGAATATATTATCACAAGGCCAAGAAGCCCCCAAAGCATATGATTTCTACCTTTTATAACATCATCACCATGATTTTTAGCTTTAGCATATAAAAATACAAATACCCCCCATAAAAACCACACAAAAGCAAGAGCTGAAACAACATATATAAGAGGATTTACAAATTCTGCAATTATTACATTAACGGTTTTATCTATTATTTCCATGTTTTTAATAATATAAAATATTATATCATAAATCAAAATCACTATTCTTAGAATAGTGATTTTGATTATTTAGATAATCTTAATAATTATTCCCTATCTAATAGGTAAAACTGGAGCATTTACCTGCACATTTGGATTGATTCCTATAAAGTCTCCAAAAAATGCAATAATCCCCCATAATGTAACCATTATAAATATAGCAATTAAAGAATACATCATGTTTTGAAGAGCCTCTTTTCTTTTTCCTGCATCATTCTTACCTTTAATTAAATACATTATTAAGAACCAGAAGAAGAATACTACACCTAATCCTAAAAGGATCGGTGGAAGTAATCTTACAATTCCTCCAATTCCTCCAATAAGATTACTAAAAAAAGATAAGTCTGCTTGATTTGCTCCCATTTGTCTTTGATAACTACCTTGTGTATATGATGGACCTCCTTGTGCTCCACCTGTACCATTTGGTTGACACATTGGTTGTCCATTTACATTTACAAGTGTATAACCTTGTTGACATGTTGGAATACCTGTTTGGCCTTGTTGCCCCGGTTGTCCAGTTGTACTACCACCTCCGACAGGAATACATACTCCACCAGAGATTTGTCCTGGTCCTCCATTTGCAGTAACACAAACTTGCTGTGCAGAAACACCTGAAAATGAGAATATGAAAGCAAAAGCTATCAATAATACAATAACATTTTTATTAATAAAGTTTTTCATAATTTTTATATTAATATAATTATAATTTTAAGATTATCTTTCTAAATAACCTATGCATAAATTATAGCATTAAAAATGCTATTGCAATATAATTATTCACAATTAAAAATAGCCGCCAACTCGACACAATCTTATATCAAAACCGTTGATATCGTCATGTGTTTTGTCATATGACGATATGTTATTTTAATATATATTGTGTGAATTAGCGACTAGTGAAGCCTGCCTATTTTGTCTTTTTCTTGCTTTTGTCCTCTTTAGTACCTAAAAGTACTACAAGGACAAACCAAATTGCTAAAATTATAATTCCTAATCTGAATATTCCATTCCATGGAATATGGCTAAGAAAATGATTAAAGAAACTTTGGAGTCCGCTGGATTGCAACCTGCCCGAGAACATAGAAATAAAGAAGATTGCCAAAAAAAATAGCGGAAAACCTACATACACAAAAGATTCTTTAATAGCTTCTTTTGGTGTGATTTCATCCTTTTTTTTGTCTGCCATTTTTACAGTTTTAAGGTTAAGATTTTTTTTCTTCTTTTTTTTCTTCTTTTGGTTTTGAGTCTTTCATAACTGAAACCAAAAATACAGGCATGATGCCAATAATTAAAGTTAGAAGAGCCACTAGGGTTGCAAGCATGTTTCCACCCTTATCAAGAATTTTAGAAACAATCGCCCCTCCTACAGTAAAAACTCCAAGCATATAAAGGACTGAAGCTAGGTGCATACTTTTTGCTTGTTCAAGGTTATCTTTGTTTATTGCCATAATAAAAATTTTTAAAGCTTTAAAAAATAAATAAAGAAAACCGCTCTCCGAAATAGGCATTCGCCTCATAACAAAGAACAGCTGATATCTTTTATAGTATATACATGATTAAAAAATTTGTCAAGAATTTGTATTAGTCCGTCAGATGATAGAGTTTTTAATCTTTATCTATTATCTTTCATATAAAAATAGCTTTTTCCAGTAGTTCCACAATATAATCCTGATTGACACTCATCATCTTCTTTACAAGTTGCACCTAAGGGTAATGTTATAAAATTAGAAATAACACGTATCGATTTGTTAGTCACACCTCGAAAAGTAAAATCGTTGAGAATTTTACAATTTCCACTCTCACAATCAGAATTCTCTTTACATTCTTGACCATTAGCTTTTTTATATGCAATTTAAGGATTAGGACAATCTTTAACCACTATTCCTGTAAAAGTTGTTTTCTGCCCTGTTTGTACTACTAAAGCCTCCCATGTTTCTTTACCAACTTCTCCATCTACACCCAATCCATTTACTTTTTGAAAATTTTTAACAAAAGCAGCATCAGCTTCATCATATGTTGTACTAAAAGTATAATTACTTGGCATACAATTATGCTTTTTTAATAAATTCTCAAGTAAGGTAAAAGCTTTTTTATCTGGTGAAGCACCTGCTTCTAATGTAGACTTTGCTCCTATTTTAATAACTGGATATAAGTCTTTATTATCAAATACATTTTCTCTTTTTACTCCTCCAGCATCATTTTGTATAGGACTATTTTTAGGTCTACATTGCCCTACTTCACCTTTTTTTAATGAAGCGCCTCCAGGACCTAAACAATATAATCCTGAAACACATTGTGATTTTTCTCCTTCTTGTACAACACAAGTCTCACCAGTTTTTTTAGTATTAAGAAAATCATCTTCATTACCCAAAACATTTTTTTCAGGTTTTTTCTCACCACTACCAGTACCCCCTCCACTACCTGTATTTAATGTTGCAAATCTTACAGGTTCAATAACTATTTCATTCCCTTTTATTTGAAGTAGCCCTTGTGCTAATTTTATAATTCCCCAAACGGAAACCATAACAAAAAGAGAAATAAGTCCCCACATCATAAATTCTTTTCCTTTTTTTAATTCATTACCATCTTTTCCTTGAGCTCTATCGTAAATAAATTTTGCAAGCCCATAAAAAAATATAACAAATGCTGCAGTCATTAAAAGAGTGCTCGCACTAGTTAATACATTATTAGTAATATTGTTTGCTACTTCTTTAAAGCTTTGACTTGCTGTGTATGCATTATCTTGTGCGAAAACTAAATTTAAATTCAAAAGAAAAATAAAAAGAAAAATAGAAATTGATTTTATTTTTATTTTTATATTATTTATTTTCATATTTTTATTTATTAAACTTTGATTTAAAATTATTAAGGTAATATTACACATTTCCCCGTAGATCCTGCTTTTTGTGTAGAACTTTTACAATAATATCCTCCCACACATTCTGTGTTACTATTTCCACCTTCTAATACAGTACAAATTTCTCCTGGGGCTTTTTTAGAATCAGGAAGAATTGTACATTTTCCCGTAGATCCTGCTTTTTGTGTAGAACTTTTACAATAATATCCTCCCACACATTCTGTGTTACTATTTCCACCTTCTAATACAGTACAAATTTCTCCTGGGGCTTTTTTAGAACCAGTTGGAGAAATAGCTTTTGATTCTAATTTACAAGTGCCTTTTTGTGTACCTATTAATTCTACTCCTCTTTCATCTTGACAAGAAAGACCTGGACCGCAACTATTAGATTCTGTTGTCATACCTCCTAAACATTGCTGATTAAGCTGTAGTCCTACTTTTCTACATATTCCTTCTCCACTTGATAATGGTCCTCCTGTTAATTTATCTCTACAACCTAAACCTGTATCACAAATAAATCCAGGGGTGGTCGCTCCGGCAGTGCAAGCATCTCCTTCTGAAATATTTGCTCCTACATCTCCTCCTACATCTCTACCTAATATACTAGGATCTGGCTTTTTCTCATCAAATACTCCACCTCCACCTTGAGAAGGTTTATCTGATTTGGTTGTATCACAAGATCCATTAACACAAATTCTTGGTAAATTTATATCATTATTACCTTGCATACCTAAAATACCTTGTACTAATTTTATAATGCCCCAAACAGATACAAGTATAAATAAGGCGCCTAGTCCCCAAGTCATACCTTTTTTATCTCTTGCTAAACTTTTTTCATCACCTCTTGCTCTGTCATAGATAAATTTCACAAGTCCAAAAAGAAATGCCGCAAGTGCTGCACCACTAAAAAGTATTACTAAATTATCTACTATATTTTTATTAAAATTTAAAATGATTCCTCCAACATCTGCAAAGTCTGGCGTGTTATTAAATATGTTACCAGAAGTAGCCGCTAAAGAATGATTTAAAATCAAAGCAAAAGATAAAATAAAAACTATAATTAATTTAAATTTAATATTTTTTTTAGACATAGGTTTGTGGCAGAATTTATATCTAAAATTATACCATGATTATTTTCATTTTTTTTATTTGAACAACATATTAAAATTATAAGTTTTTCCAACCTGATTATATTTCCTATGGTCTTTAGGAAGTGCCCGTAAACTTACACTCATTTTAAAGGTAAAAGGCCTGTCTTCTTTAGCGTTTTCTAGACCGTCTCTAAAATACAAAGCTAAATCTTCTGCGTTCATATAAAAACTCTTTTTGTTAGAAGAAATTCTGGCATAATTTAAGCCCTGCAGATTAGAGTCTGCATCTTCCCCAGGAAAACTCCATGAAATCTCGGACAAGCTTTCGTCAAAACTATATTGGTCAGCATACTCAGGATTTATAGAAACTCTTAGTTCTGATGGGTTCCCTGTAGTGTCATATTTGTAAGTGTGCAAAAAGAGTTCTGAAGGATCCACGTCTTTTTTTGTATTATTTGATACGCTTGAATTATTTGTAGCTGGAGTATTATTGGTAGCTGGAGTATTTGTGGTTCTTTCATTTTGAGGTGAAGAGGTATGAAGAGGTATTTGTTTCTTCTTCTCCCTCCGCTTCAGCGGTTGTATTATTAGAATTAGAATTATTGTTCTTAGTGTCTGTAGTATTTTGAGTTCCAACATTTCCTCCAACAGACGCGTTATTTTTATTGACTCCCTATTGAGAATTATTACTTGATGATTCTACTTTAACTTCTCCCGCAATATCATTTAATGTATTTAACATTACTGCCACTGCTGCGGAAGCTGCTGCCGCAATAGCAATACCAATAACTACCCGGACTGCAAAAGCTTTTGCTTTTTTTAAAGCCTCAGCATTGCCCTGTGCTTTTACAAATAGAAATCCAGACCAAATAGTAGCCCCAACAAGAGCGGGAGCTGCTATATAATTTATTAAAAATCTTATAGCTAGCAATATTAATGATGGGACAGTTTGATTTGGAAAAAAATTTGCATAACCAACACCTTCTTTCTCAGTTTCTCTAGCAAGATTCTCAGAAATATTATTAATAGGATCTGCGGCCATAGCATGATTAAATGGAAGGATACTATTACTTGTATTTGCTAGTAAATCCTTTAATAGATTTAAAACTTCTGTTTGCATACCAAGTGCAGCCATAATACCAAGCACAAGACCCATACCAACAACAATTATTAGAAGAGCATAAATAGAATTCTTAATACGTTTTTTCCATTTTATTAAAAATTGAGAATTGTTACCATTATATACATAACCTATGCCAGATATTATCAACATCAATACAAGAGAGATAATTACTAGATAAATAGCTAACTGCACCAAAACTTTAAGAAGTTTTATGGCATCTTTTGGGGTACATCTTTCATTTAAATCTGAAGAATATGGGTCACATGGCATTAATCCGTGACTTCCACTACTCAAATTTGATAAACCTTGAAGGGCTTTCTCTTCTGCACTTTGAGCTTCTGCTTTTTTTACTAAAGGTGAAGAAAAATTAAAAGCAAAAATAAATAATAATGCTATCAATAATATTTTTGCTTTTTTCATAAATCCTTTTTTCATATATCTTTATTAATTTCCTCCACTATAAATAGTCTGTAGATTATCTGCAAATATTTTACTTGCTTCTACTGTACTTTTTTCTCCATTATACACTTGTCTTATAGCTTCACGCATTAATCGTTCTAAATCTGTTCTATGTAAATCATAAAAATCTTTACTTATAAGGGCACTATTTCCAAATATTTCAGCTCCTTGATCTCCTGAAGAAATTTTATTTGCTATTTCAGATTTTAAAACTGATATTCCTCCTGTTAATGCAACTAAATAAGAATTATATTTACCTGGTGAAGCAAAATATTGCATAACTTGATAAGCTAAACTGCTGGGGCTAGCTCCGACACTGGTATTCAACATAAAAACTACATATAATTTTCCATAAGTCGCAGAAACTTTGCTTCCTAAAATTTGTGGCAAAAGAGTATAGTCAAAATATAATTTTTGATTTGCATTTTTAATATATCCAGCTTCTGATGCAAATCCTATATAAAAAGCAAGATTTCCAGAAATAAATTCATTTAAAGCGCTACCAGATCTCGGAGTCCAATTAAAAGTTGGTTTTTGAGTGTCTGCAAAATCTTTTGTAAATGCAAGCGATGAATTAAGTGGTGATATTCCAGTATCTGTATTATATTCATCCATATTTATGGTATATTTTGCAGAATAATTTCCTAAAGAATCTCTTGTATATTCTTTACTTATTGGATTTTGTCCTTGTTGAAGAATCATCGCCATAATAATGTCTGTTATGTGTGGAATATTATCATAAGTACCAAAAGCAATTGTAGATAATGTATTATTGCCCTCGGAGTCTTTTTTTGTAATTTTTTCTTCATAATTATAAAGATCCCCCCATGTGGTTGGCGGAGATACAAATCCATTACTAGAAAGTATATCCCTATTATAATAAAGGACTAGTGGATCAACAGATATAGGTAAAGCTATATATCCTCTCGGCATATCTATTAAATTTGAAGCTATATCAGCATAAATATTTCTAAAAGTTGTTTCTCCTATGGTTGACGGTAATGTATAATATATTCTATTTAGATTAGAAAAAGCTATAGAAACAGGAGCTATTATTAAATCTGGAGGATAACCATCTGCTAATGATATTAATAATTTATTATTAAATTCTTCTAAAGGGACTTCTGTATAATTCATTGTATAAGTTTTTGCATCTTTATCAAATTCATCAACAAATGAAGCCATCGCAGTATTAGATAAAGTTCCCCAAACACGCACTGTTCCTGTTAAGCGTTGTTTAGAAGAATTATTAAAAATTGGAAGCTTTCCTGAAAAGCCAAAAATAGCAATTACAACTGCAAAAATAGCAACTCCTATTAAAATATTTTTAAAATTTAAAAACCTATCAAAGTTCATATTTTAAATAAAAAGATTTCATAAAAATTATATCATATTTTATGAAATTATTGTGATTCTATATTTTTAATAGAAAAAGCATAATGATAGTCTCCTGCAGGAAAATGCTTTATTACATCAAAATTATATTTAGCCAATATGGCTAAAACTTTTTCTTCTTCTATAATGCTATGTCTTTTAAGTGTTATATTTTCTTCTGTATTTTTCCAGTCTGCTATTAAAATTCTTCCATCAAACCTTAATATTCTTTTTGCCTCTTTTATTAAATTATCTATATTAACAACTTCTGATAAAATATTTGAAAGTATAATAAGATCGCAAGAATCATTATCTAAATAAATCTTTTCTTCTACATCTGCAACTATTCCGTCTATATTTATAATGCTTTTTTTTTCAGCTTCACGATTTATTTTGTCTATCATATCTGTAAATCGATCTATAGCATAAACTTTTCCTCTATCTCCTACAAATTTAGAAGCTGCAAAAACATAAGCTCCTGCTCCACATCCAAAATCTGCTACAATATCACCTTCTTTTAAATTTAAACTATTTATGATCTGTTCTGGTGAGATAAACATAATATTTATATAATATAGTTTATCATAATAATATGATACTCGAATAATCTTTATTTTAAAGTATAGCAATACTTGCCACACTATCTTTATCTCTTAATTTCATTATTCTTACTCCTTGTGTTGCCCTGCCTAATGTTGGTATTGTTTTTAATTCTGTTTTGATAACTTGTGAATTTTTAGAAACTGCCAATATTTCCGCTTCTTCATTTACTATTACTTTTGCTACTATTAATTTTCCTGTCTTTTCTGTAATGCTTACTGTCTTTATTCCAGATCCACCTCTTCCTTGAGTTTTATACTCATCTAGCTTTGTCATCTTTCCATATCCGTTTTCTGTAGCGACTAGTAATTTTGCTTTTTTGGCATCACTTTTTTTAATCACATCACATGCTGCAATATTATCTTTCTTATCTAGTTTCATACCACGCACCCCACCTGCAGTTCTACCCATTTCGCGAACATCACTTTCTGCAAAACGTATTGATTGCCCTTCTACAGAAGTCATAATAATATCATCCCCAGGCTCTACAAATAACGCCGATAGTAATACATCATTACTGTCAAGCTTAATAGCAATAAGTCCACTTCTTCGAACATCTTTAAAACTTTCAGCGCTAGACTTTTTAATAGTTCCGTCTCTTGTAATCATAGCAAGTGAAAATGTAGAATTTTTAATATCCTTTGGCATTGGAAGTATACTTGTAATTTTTTCATCACTTGAAACTTGAAGATAATTCATAATACTCTTTCCACGAGTTGCGCGCCTTCCTTCTGGGATATCATACATTTTAATTTGATAAACTTTTCCTTTATTAGTAAAGAAAAGTAAATCGGAATGGGTACTTGTAGTTAAAGATATAGTAATAAAATCTTCCTCTTTTGTATTCATATCTACTACACCAACACCCCCTCTTTTTTGTGTCTTAAATTCATCCGGATCTGTTCTTTTTACATATCCTCCTGCTGTATAAATAAGAACAGCTTCTTTTTCAGCTATTAAATCTTCTGGATTAAATTCTTTTGCTTTGTGAGAGACTATTTTTGTCCTTCTATCATCACCATATTTTTCTCTTATCTCCAAAAGCTCATCTTTTATAATCTTTAGCATTTTCTTTTCACTTGCTAAAATCTCTTTTAATTCTTTTATCGCTTCTTGTACTTCTTTAAGTTCATCTTCTATTTTCTTTCTTTCAAGACCAGCAAGTCTTTGAAGCTTCATATCAAGAATAGCTTGAGCTTGTAGAGGACTAAACTTAAATTGTTTTTGAAGTTCATTATGAGCTTCTTCTACTGATTTTGATTTTCTAATTAATTTAATTATCTCATCAATATGATCTAATGCTTTTTTTAATCCAAGCAAAATATGTTCTCTATCTTCTGCTTTTTTTAATTCAAATTCTGTTCTTCTTCTAACTACTACTTTTCTATGTTTTATAAATTCTTCAAGGGCAGATTTAAGATTAAGAGTCTGTGGTACTCCATCTACAAGAGAAACTAAATTGACATGAAAAGTATCTTCGAGCTGTGTATGTTTATATAAATAATTTAAAATCTTTTGCGGCTCTATACCATTTTTTAGATCTATCACTACACGGATATCTTTTGTAGATTCATCTCTTAATCCTTTTATTCCTTCTATCTTTTTCTCACGCACCAAGTCTGCTATCTTTTCTATCATATTTGCTTTTACAACTCTGTATGGTATTGAAGTAATAACTATTTGATAGCTACCATTTTTTAATTCTACTATTTCAGCTTCACCACGAGTTACTATTCCTCCACGACCTGTAGCATAAGCATGCATAATATCATTCTTACCATAAATAACTCCACCTGTTGGAAAGTCAGGACCTTTTACTATTTCGCAAAGATCTTCTGTAGTGGCGCTATTATTATCTATAAGATAAGTCGTAGCATCTATTAGCTCAGTTAAATTATGAGGTGGTATATTTGTTGCCATACCTACTGCAATACCAAGAGTCCCATTTAAAAGAAGATTTGGTACAGCGGTTGGAAGAACTGATGGTTCTTTTTTAGTACCATCAAAGTTAGGCTTCATATCTATTGTGTCCTTTTCTATATCACGAAGCATTTCAGAAGATATTTTAGACATTTTTGCTTCTGTATATCTGTACGCTGCGGCTCCGTCTCCATCAATAGAGCCAAAGTTACCTTGTCCCCAAATTAATGGATAACGAGTTTTAAAATCTTGCGCCAAATTTACCATCGCATCATATACAGAAGAGTCTCCATGCGGATGATATGATCCAAGTACATCTCCTACCACTGTTGCAGATTTTTTAAAGCGAGCTCCAGCTGAAAGCCCGTTTTGATGCATGGAGTAAAGTATTCTACGATGTACCGGCTTTAATCCATCTCTAGCATCTGGCAAAGCGCGATCAGTAATCACACTCATCGCATAGTTGATATAGCTTTTCTTCATCTCTTCCACTATATCCATGTCTACAATTTTGTCGTGCTTCAAATTTTCAGAGTTTTCAAGATTAGAAGATTCTTCGATTTTTGTATTATTTTTTACCATAGTTTTTATAATTTAATAAAAGAAAAAATGCTATATTTATATATAAATTATAGCATTTTTAAAATAGATTTGAAAGTTAAAAATTAGCTTGCAGGAGCGGGATCATCCGGATTTACCAAAGGTATTGTAGAGGAAGAATTATCAGTATTTTCTGGATCTGTAGAACTAGCAACAGTTGTGTCAAGATTATCTGCTGACTCTCCTCCGCCTATTGATTCAGGTTCTTCTTCTGCGCCGCTCCCTCCGGTCGCGCCGCTTCCACCCGCATCCACACCACCTCCACCAATAGTATTAATTTTATTAATAGCATTTTCCAAAGTGTCACCATCAGTACAAAATCTTGATCCGTCAGATTTTTTGAAACAAAGTTTATTTTCTATTTCTACTCTATTAAAGTATCCAACAACCGCAGTTATCTTTGCTACAACAAAATCATGAATAATAGAAATTTTATTATTAACTTTTTCTAAAATAATATTTAAGACAGATTTATTATAATTATTATTTTCATTAATAATTAAATTAAGTGTGTTTGTTGCGTTTGTATTATCTATCATATCTGGAGTACTAGAACCTGTCAGAGTTGTGAATTGATCTTTCAAAGCATTCACAATAGTTGCTATGATTGGCCTATCTTGAAGAGATAAATATCCATTAGGTGATGTTGATACTGCTTCTGGTATTGCATTTTGTATGTTTTGAGCAGAGAAACCAGTATAGAAGTTATTAGTATCTAGTCCGGATGTTTCATTCCATTTGTATGAGATTGGGTTTATTTTTAATAGATCTAGTATAGATCTATTGTATGGAGTTATGTTTTCTTTTAGTCTTTCGTCTGATGATACTGATAGGTTACCATTTGCGTCAGTGGTGAGTGTACCGGCTCCGAAACTAGAGAATCTTATTGTACCTGATGCATGTAATGTAGCTGTTGGTGATGTTGTTCCTAGTCCTACTCCAATGTTACCTCGTAGGAATGTTTTAGTGATGGAGGTGTTACCGAGGGTGACGGAGTTGGAGCCGTTTCCTGTGGCATTGTATCCTATTACTATTTCATTAGAACCACCATCTGTAAGAGCTTTAGTTAAAGAACCTAGAAGTACGGAAGTACTCATAAAAGTTAGCTTTACAGACCCTCCTGATATAAATTTTCCTGCGTCAGCACCAATTACAACATTATAATCTCCTTTTGTTACATTAAGCATAGAGTTTATTCCTATAGAGCTATTCCCGTACCCAGCATCAAGGGAATATAAAGATTGTACTCCTATAGCCACGCTAGCGCTAGAACTTGTAGAATTTCTTAAAGAAGATAGACCTATAGCAACATTACTTCCTCCATTTATATTATTAAAAAGTGTAGCTACGCCTACAGCAACATTCAAAGAACCCGTTCTATTCTCTTTTAAAGACCCCTGTCCCAATGCCACATTATTATATCCGGTAGTATTTGAACTTAATGTATTATCTCCTACAGCTGTGTTGTAGGAACTTTCATAATTGTATGTTGCCATTTTACCCATATTAAAATTACCTGAATTCTTACCTAAAAATATATTACTTCCTACAGTAGTCACTGCCCCATTATCTCCATAATTAAAATTATGTAAAAATGGGACTCCGTCTGAATATATTACTCCTATCACTTCTGATGAAGTAGAATTTTGTGTTGATGGTAGATATATATTTGATTCTGATTTTAAAGAAGAAAATGTTCCAATATTTGGCTTAGCTATACCTATTGCCATTGGTGAAGAGAATATTGAAGAAAGATTACTTGCTAATAATACATTCGGTATATTATTTACTATATTTTCTGTTTGAAAGTTTTCTTTTATGAATTTAGCTACTTGTTCTGCTACTACTTTATATCCATAGTTATTTAAATGCAGCCCATCGTAAGATAAAGAACTGGGTATTACATCATTATCAATATCTATTAAATCTTGCGCTGTTGGTATAATATTTGCATCTTGTAATCCTCGCTCTATTAAATATGTACGGATATCAAAATAATTATTTGGATAAGTTGACGCAAGATCATTATTTAATTGTATAATGGTATTATAATTAACTTCTCCTTTTCTTTCTAAATTTTTATTTGCATTTATTACTGATAAAATTAAATACTTTTGATTTCCATTCAGATTTGCAACCATAGCAGCTATATCTGCTTCTGCTTGTGTTGGATTATTAAAATTATTCCTTCCTGTCCAGATAACTGATATACCATTATTTAAATTTCTATTATCAATAATAAAAGTAGATGAAGTTGTAGAGACAATTAATCCGTTTACATCTCTTGAAAATAAAATTGATCCAGAACTATATTTTAATGTACCATATATTCCAGCAAGTGTTCCTTTTATACCGTTAGCAGGACTTTGAGCTGTTACTGGCTCATATCCTATAGGAAAAGTAACAGTTACTGTCGCACCTGCTGTTGCTGGTATTTCTCCACCAACTATTGTTACAGTTGGTTGGTATGCTCCTTGACGGACAGCAATTTGAGTTGAGCCTTGACCACCTACTCCATTATTATAAACAAGAATATTCAATATTCTAGATAAAACATTTGGATAATTATTGCCAACCGTAGAGCCACCTCCCGATGTCAAACTATCCCCCCAAGCCGTCACAAAACTACTAGGATTTACTGTGCTTACTACCTCACTATTATCAGCAAAATTTAACCCTAATGAAGCTAAAGTTGGTGTAGGATTATTTACTATTGTAGTGCTCTGTGTTGGGACAAATTGATATTGTGTAGAATTTGGAGTAAATATAGACGCCCAATTTGTATTAGTATTTGTTGTATTTATTGGTATATCTAAATTATTTGCTGTAGTAAATGATTTTTTATCTATTTCTGAAAGCTTTGCATTTAAAGTATTTATTTGTTTTTGTAAAGCATTTATTTCTTGAGAATAATCTTTATTATCAGTATTTTTATCTACTATTTCATTTGTTTTATTTATTTTTTCTGAACTCTTTGTATCTGTATTATTTTCTACCCCTTCTGTATTTAGATTATTATTTTGATTATTAAGATTATCTATATTATTAACTGATGAAATAGATACTCCTAATACTTCCCCCCCCCCCCGCAGTATTTTGAGTATTTGTAGTATTTACTCCTTCTTTATTAGTATTATCTTTGTTTATTATAGTGAATACGGTAGTTGATACTATTGCTAATCCTGCTATTGTGAGAAGTATGTTTTTCATAGTTTTTTTATTTATATGAGTTTATTTTAACATGATATTTTAGAGAGAAGTGGAGAGAGTGGGTGGGGTGGGGAAAAGTGGAGGGAAAAAGTACTATATTATTAAAAAATGTTAAAATTAAATATAATGAAAACTAGTATATATATTGATGGAAATAACCTATACCGCTCTGCAAAAGAACTTGATTTTGAAATTGATTATAAAAAGTTCCGTGTCTGGATTACTCAAAAATACAATACTAAAAATATATTTTTATTTATAGGATTTTTAGAAGATAGAAAAGATTTTTATAAATATTTAGAAGATTGTGGATTTAATTTAATATTTAAGGAAGCAGTATTACACGAAGGAAATATCAAAGGTAATTGTGATGCGGAATTAGTATTAAAATCAGTTGATGATTTTCATCTTAAAAATTTTGATAAATTTATCTTAATTTCTAACGATGGTGACTTTGGATGTTTGGTTGAATTTTTAATAAAAAGAGATAGCTTTGATACTATCATATCCCCTGATAGAAAAAAGTGTTCTATTTTACTTAGAAACAAAACTAATAAGATTTTGTATTTAAATGAAGTTTATAAAAAATTCTCTAAAAAATAGATAATTATATGAAAAGAAAAAACTCCCGATATGGACGCATCCATATAGGGATTTTTTTCATAGTGATGTTATTAGTATATACCTAATAGGAAAACAATGCAAGAACAGACTTAACGAATCTATCTATCACTACTTGTAGAAGTTGTTGCGTTATTAAAGACTCCTGATAAAGAAGACTTTATGCTAGAAAATTGATTTCCTGTTTCTTTAAAAAAATTAATAAAAGAAGTCATTGGTGATTCCAGTTTTTCTTCTTCATTTTTATTTTCAACTTTTATTTCTTCTACTACAGCTTCTTTGTTGTGACCAATATTTAATAATCTATCTTTAAAAATAAAAAATAAAAATATTAAAACAATAGCAGATAATATTATAGCAATAATGAGAGCAGATCTATGTTTAGTCTTTTCATCACTTGCTCTTAATTTATTAAGATAATTTATTATAGACATAATTTATAAAAATTATACCATAAGAAAATAAGAAGCTGGGTTTTTGTAGCTGCTTTGCAATGCTACAAAAACCCAGCTTCTTATTTAACTTAAAAATTAAATCTTAAATAATATAACTTCTCCTTGTTTTCCATCTAAATCTTTTCTTTTAATAGTTAATTTTTCTAATTTTTCAACCTTTTCTTTTCCAGCTTCTTTTAAAAACATCTTTAAAGAAGCATCATCATAGTCCATCGGTATAACGATACTAGGCTCTAATTTTGTAGCGAGCTTATTCGCATCATATGCATTTAACATTTCTTCATTACTAGAAGCTGGTATAAACAAAATATCTATATCATCTATCACTTCTCTTTGTTCAGGAGAAAGATCTTCTTTTAAAGCTCCAAGAAAACACATTTTAATATTATCTACAGTAAAGACATAACTAGTATTTTGTAATTTTATTTTTTCTTTTGATTTTGAATTTACTGATAAATCTACGAAAGTACCGAATCCTTTTATAAAAATATCTTTTACTTCATATTCTCCAGGACCAGAAATTACAAATGGTTGTCTATCACCATAATTCATTATATCTCCCCCGTTATAATCTGGATGATTTGTAGTTTCTAGAACAATATCTGCACCATACTTGTTTACATCTTCTTTACTATCTTTAGATACAGGGTTAATAGCTAAGGTCAAATCTCCAAGCTGAATTTTAAAATGTTGTTTATTAAAATGGGTAATAATCATAAAAGTTTTTCTTTTAAATTAAATATATTCTAACATTTTTGAAATTAGTTTAACACTTTACTTTTTTAAGTAATGTGATAAACTAAATTTGTTGTTCATTAAATTCTTTAATTTTTAAATTTATTGCCATGCCTAATGATTTACTTCTCCCGAAAGGGAGAAAAACAAATGAAAAGAAATGCTCTTATACAGTTGGTACATATAGTTGTATAAATTGTGTAACTGGCGGAAAATGTCCAAGTAATTTTAAAACCATCGAAAAAATCGGAAAGATCGAAAGAGGTTTAGAATATTGCTTCGGACGGCAGTAAAAAACAAAACCCGAGTAATCGGGTTTTAATTTTATTTCTTCACTTCTATTCCATGCAATACTAATATCTTTTCAAATTCTTCTCTTTCAATATTTTCTTTTTCTATTAATTCTTTTGTTATGTAATCAAGCACACTTCTTTTTTCTCGGACAATTCTCTTTGCTGTCTCAAGCCCCTCTTCACATATTTTCTTAATTTCACTATCTACTTTGTCAGCAAGATTTTCTCCAATTATATTTTTTGAGTCTGACAAATTTCCGTACACAATTTTCTTCTCATCATTCTCAATTGCAAATGGTCCAACCTCTTCACTCATTCCATATTTCATCACCATATCGCGTGCAAGAGCTGAGATCATTTGAAGATCGCCTGATGGTCCAGTAGAAACATCACCATATATTTCTACTTCTGCTGCATAGCCACCATATGCCACAGCTATATCATCAATAAAATTTTTACGAGTTAAAAGTCTTTTATCATCTAGTGGTAGCTTTAATGTATATCCTCCAGCACTACCACGGGAAATAATAGAAATTTTATGTACCGGATCAGCATTTGGTAAAAGTGAAGCAACTAGAGCATGCCCTGCTTCATGATAAGCTGTTTTTTCTTTTTCTTTTTCTGAAAGTAGATGCGTCTTTCTTTCTGGGCCAAGCATAACTTTTTCAATACTTCTTATTAAGTCATATTGAGATATTTGATTTCTCTCTTCTCTGGCTGCAAGTATTGCTCCTTCATTCATAACAGATGCTAGGTCTGCTCCAGAAAATCCAGGAGTTCTCTCTGCAATCACTTTAAGATTTACATCTTCTGCTAATGGTTTTTCTTTTTTATGTACTATTAAAATTTCTTCCCGACTTTCTCTGTCTGGTAAATCTATTATTACTCTTCTATCAAATCTCCCTGGGCGAAGAAGCGCTCTATCTAGAACATCTGGTCTATTTGTAGCTGCTATTACAATTAACTTTTCATTTGGTTCAAATCCGTCCATCTCTACAAGTATTTGATTTAATGTCTGTTCTCTTTCATCATTTCCTCCACCAAGCCCTACTCCTCTCGCCCTTCCAACCGCATCTATTTCATCTATAAAAATAATAGCTGGAGAATTTTGCTTTGCTTCTTTAAAAAGGTCACGCACACGACTTGCTCCCACTCCGACAAACATTTCTACAAATTCACTTCCTGACAAATGATAAAATGGAACTTTTGCTTCACCTGCTACCGCTCTTGCAAGTAATGTCTTTCCTGTTCCTGGAGCTCCCATAAGTAATACCCCTTTCGGAGTTTTGGCTCCTATCTCAATAAATTTTTTAGGATTTTTTAGAAAGTCTACAACTTCTTCTAATTCTTGTTTTGCTTCTTTTGCTCCAGCTACATCTTTAAAAGTTATTTTTTTACTAGCATCATTTGGATCTATTAGCTTTGCTCTTGTCTGTCCAAAAGAAAGTGCTTGCATATTTGCTCCTTTTACTCCACGAAGTAATGACCAAATTAAAATTATTAAAAATATAATAGGTAAAAATATTGGTAATAAAGTAGTCCAAAAATTAAAACCTCCATCTTCTTTTACTTTTATGTTTAAAGAATTAAGTGTATTTGTTGGCACCTCATAACTTTTTAAAATATTTAAAAATGTTTCTCCATTCTCTTTTTCTGCAACAAGTAAAGTATCTGTCCCAGATTCAAGATAAATTTTATTTCCTTCTATTAAAATATTTTTAAGTGTAGAAGTTGAAGTTGTAGCATTTGTAGAACTTGCATTTGTACTTGTGGCTATGATTGTACTTTCATTTATATTTTTAATAATCTCATTCATTGAGACTTTTTCTTCTTTTCTCTCATCTTTATTTATAAAAAGATTTGATATTAAAGAAAAAGTAAAAACTATTAATATTACAAAAATAACAGCATTAAAAAGCCAAGCAAATAAATTTTTTGGTTTTTTATTTTTTTTATTTTTATTATTTAATGGCGATTTTACTCTTTTAATTTTTATTTTTAACATAGATTAGTATCTGTATAAAGATAAGGAAATATTAACATAATTATGTTAAAATGTGAAAAATAAATAAAATAAAATGTCTCTTATAGAAAATAAAAAATTACATCTAGATTATGAAATAAAAGAAAGATTTGAAGCTGGAATTGAGCTTCTTGGAAATGAGGTAAAAGCAATCAGAAATAATAAAGCACAAATCACAGGAGCAAAAATTATAATTCGTGGCGGCGAAGCTTTTATTGTTGGAATGAATGTTTCCCCTTATCAAGCAAATAGTAAAGAATACAAATCTAAAAATACAGATAAAAATGATAGGACAAGAAAATTACTTATGAAAAAATCGGAAATTTTAAAACTTACTACTGAATCTGAAAAAGGATTATCTATACTCCCTATTAAAATTTACGATTCTCACGGACTTTTAAAATTAGAAATTGGATTAACTAAGAGGAAAAATAAAGTAGACAAAAGAGAAACCATAAAATTAAAAGATTTTAAGAGAGAGGAGAAGAGATTTATATAAAAAATACAGGGCGGCGCCTTCAACACCGCCCTGTATTTTTTATATTTTTATTCCACAAAAGTAAATGCTTTTCCTAATTTTCCACCCCTCCCTGTTCTCCCAATCCTATGAATATAATCTTCATAAGTAGAAGGTAAATCATAATTTATAACATGAGAAACATTTGGTACATCAAGTCCTCTTGCTGCCACATCTGTCGCAATAAGAATCTTTGCTTTATTGTCTTTAAAACTTTTTAAAGCAAAATTTCTCTCTCTTGGTCTTTTATCTCCATGAATAGCAATAGCATTATGTCCAAGAATTTTTAAATGTTTTTCTATTCTATCAACTCCTATCTTAGTCTCTCCAAAGATAATAACTTTTTCAAAATCATCACCCAAAAGTAAATCATGAAGTATATTTATTTTATTTTTTCCATTTAGATAAACCACATCTTGCTCTATTGTCGCTGCTGTATCTCTTGTCTTCACTTCTACAAATACTGGATTTACAAGAAATTCTTTTATTATTTTATTAACACTAGGATTAGTTGTAGCTGAAAAGAATAATGTCTGATGAGGCTTTGACATTTCATTCATTAGGAATTTCATATCATCCACAAATCCCATATCTAGCATTCTATCTGACTCATCAAGTACTATAGTTTTAAATTCTTTTATATTTAAAACCCCTCTATTTATTAGATCTTTTAACCTCCCAGGAGTACCTATTACAAAATTATGCTCATATTTAAAATCTTTTATTTGATTATAAATTGGCATACCGCCAACAGCAGAAATACTCCAAAGTTTTAATCCTTTTGTAAACTTTTTAAATTCATTATCAATTTGAACTGCCAGCTCTCTTGTTGGCGCGAGTATTATGACCATTTCTTTTTTATTTTTTAAAACTTTGTCTATAAGAGGCAGTAAAAATGCTGCTGTCTTTCCAGTACCAGTATTTGCAATACCAACCATATCTCGTCCATCTAAAATATTATTTATAGATTTATCTTGTATAAGAGTAGGTGTGGTATAGCCACTTTCTAAAATATTTTTCTTTAATCTTTCATCAATTTTTAAATTTTCAAAAGTATTTTCTGGAATATATACTTCCTCTACTTCTTTAATTTCTTTTGCATTTGATTTGTTGATAAATTTTGTGATGTCATTAAAAACAGACCTTTTCTTTCCACCTCTTCTTCCAGCAAACCTATTTCTTCCTCCGATTCTACTTCCTCCACCAAAATTATTTCTTGAGCAATATCTTGAAAAATTTCTTTCTCTTTTTCCTTCTTTATTATTATCTGTTTTTTTTCCACCATTATTTTTAAAATTATTTTTAGAAGAAAAATTATTTTTTCTTTCAGCGCTACCTCCTCTACGCACACTATTATTAGATGATCTTGAATGATCATTTCTATTATTTGATTTTTTTAACATATTTATTTGAAGTCCTATTATTTCTAAATCTAAGCCGGACTTCTGATCTCCTACTTTCTATTTAGATCATAAATAAATTATGTTTTTAGTTTCTGTATTATCAGGAAACTCAGAATAAAGAGATTAACTTATAAATTCATTATAATATAATTTATACCCCTTGTCAAATAATATTATTTACACATTTCTTAATCTACTATTGACTATGTTAAGAATAGTGTGCTATAATAAATATATGGGAGTGTCAGGATTCGACACATAATTCTTTGTAAATGTGGTTTCCGATAATGAAAATATATCGTTAAATCTTTTCAAAATATGTTGCAAACAAAACTGCAAAAGCTGTGCCTTCTCCTTTCGGATGGGCATTCGCTCCGGTAGCCGCTTAATTAAGCCGCTTTGGTGCTGACCTTTATTTACATATCGTAAAGAGCTCGGCAATATAAAGAATATGTGTAGAAAATTTTAAGTTAGCTTTCTCTAAAATTTTTGAAAAATAAAAAGCTAAGCGGAGCTATTTTGTTTATTTAATAAGCTTCGACGAAAATCAATAAATAAACTATGAAACTAGACTCATTTATAAAAATTATCTGCACGGGGGTTCAACTCCCCCCACTTCCACAAAAATAATGGAGAAAAAGCAATGCTTTTTTGTAGTATATTTTTTGAGATGTGGAGGAAGTTGAACTGAGTCGCCTGCGAAGCCACGAGCAAAACGAGTGAGGCGGCGAAGCGGGGTCGAGAAACAAGGAGCAAAGCGACTATGTTTGGTGACCAACTCCCCCCACTTCCACAAAAAATATAATATGCTATAATATTATTATAATTTATAAAATATAGACACAATGAATAATACAATAAATACAACAGCTTTAACTTCTGATATAAATAATTTTATTTATGCATCTGGAATAAGTTTAATTATTCTTGTTTTAGTTATTATTTTAATCTGGAGCTCGATATGGAAAGGTATTGCTTTATGGAAGGCTGCAAAAAATGGTTCAAAATTTTGGTTTATACTTTTATTTATAATCAACACACTTGGCATTCTTGAAATACTCTATATATATGTTTTTTCTAAAAAAACTAAATTAAAAAATAAGAATAACGCTACAGCTCTTAATCATAATTAATAAAAACCAAATGAATAAACCTACTTTTAGTTCTAAAAATTTTCAAAAGAAAAATTTAAATAAAGCGAGTATTAATAATCAAATACGCGCTCTTGAGATGCGCGTTATAGACGAAAAGGGTAAAAATCTTGGAGTAATAAGTAAAGAGGAGGCTCTTTCTCTTGCCAAAAATGCTGGATTAGACTTGATAGAAATTTCTTCGAGTGTAAATCCACCTATTTGCAAAATAGCAGATTATGGTAAACATACATATGACATGAGTAAAAAGAAAAAAGAAGTAAAAAGTAAACAAATAATAAGTGAAACAAAAAATATACAAATTAGCGTAGAGATTAGTGATAATGATATTTTAATAAAAAGTAAAAGAGCTGCCGAATGGCTTAAAGAAGGTCATAGGGTAAAGATAGATTTACAATTAAAAGGTAGAACAAAATATATGGAAGATACTTTTCTAAGATCAAGAATGGATAGAATTCTAGCTATAATCCCTTGTGAGTATAAAGTAGCTGAACCGGTTAAAAAAGTAGGCAATAAATCATTTATCACAATACTTGAAAAAGTTAAATAATTATGCTATTATTCTAAAACTAGCTTAATAAAAATTAATTCTTTAATTTTTATTTGGTATAAATTTATGAAAACGAACAAATCTTTAACAAAAAGATTAAAAATCACAAAAACTGGAAAGATTTTAAAGAGAAAATCTGGTTTTAATCATTTTAATTCAAGACAAAGTAGAATAAAACAATTAGCTGGTAAAAAAATGTCAGAATTTATAATGACAAATAAAGCAAAAAGAAGATTCCTACCAGGACTCGTTAAATAATTTTTAATTTAATAATAAATATATGGCAAGAGTAAAAAGAAGCAAAATAGCAATGAAGCGTAGAAGAAATCTACTTAAAAGAGCTAAAGGATATCAATTTGGAAGAAGTAAAAAAGAAGTTGAAGCGAAAGTAGCACTGCGAAAAGCTGGAGCGCATGCATTCGCTCATAGAAAAGATAAGAAAAATGATATGAGAAAGCTTTGGAATGTAAAAATGAATGCAGCTTTAAGAGAACTTGGTACTACATATAGCAAATTTATCAATGCTTTAAAGAAAAAAAATATAGAACTAGATAGAAAAATAATGGCAGATCTAGCAGAAAATCATCCAAATGTATTTAATAAAGTAGTTGAAGCCACAAAGTAAAAAATAGTTTAAATAAATCAAACCTCGCGAATGCGAGGTTTGATTTATTTTTTAAATAGAATTTTGAAATTAATTAAGAATTCTCGATATCTTTTCTCCTATCTCATTTTGTTTCTTTCTTAAATTTTGAACTTCCAAATAAGATAAAATCTTTCCTGAAAAATCCTCATTACGAATTTCTTTAAGAAAATTTATATACTTTAAAGCGTTTTCATAATTAACTCCTCCGTTTTCACCAGTGAATTTATTTAAATCCTGAAGAAAACTCTCGATATAACCTCTATCATTTGGCCTATTAGATAAATACTGCTTTTTCTCTTCTTCTGAAAAAGTCGCTAGAATTTCTCTAGGCTCCTCCATTATCTTATTACCAAGCTTACCGTACTCTTCTCTCAAGGATTCAAGATCTTCCAAATTTTCTTCTATTTCCTCATTATTAACTTCTTGATTATCTTTTTTTTCTACCTTCAGATCTTCTTCCGTAGAAGAGTATGGTACATCATATTTTTCTGCCATTTTTGCCATATAAGCTTCTTTTTCTGCTTCTAATTTTTCTTTTTCGGCTTGTTCATTTTCTAATCTATGATTTTCATTTATTGATTCATTTCTATTATTAACTAATTCTTCTTTTGCATCTTGATATCTTTCTGTACCTTTTTCTTTATTTAAAATATCTTGTGCAAAATCTTTTATTCTCCCACCTTGACTTCTCATATCTTTTAAATCTTTTGCGAGACTATCTCTATATTCTTGATTATCTTTATTTATTTTTGAGGCTCCTCCTAATGACATATATTTATTATATTATTTATATTATTATTTTTAATTCTTTCTTTAAGAATACTATAATCAAAAAAAAGAAAATTTGACAAAGGATATTTTCTGTGATCGGATTATAATATATAAAAAAAATATCTCATACCTTTAACACAAAATATTCTTTTTTAATATTACACTTTTGCTTTTAATTCTGTGACCATATCCATATCCCCCAACTCTTTTCTTTCTTTATTTTCATTAACCATTACTATTAATCTTTCTACGAGCCTCTTTGGATTTGAATCAAAAATAACATTTGTATTTACTCTATTACTATTTCTAATAATGTCTCTTATAACTTCATCTGTAGTCCAAGGACCTTCTAAAATACCAAGTGGCATATTTGATTCAAAAGCTACTGTGAATTCATGTATAGTTCCTATTCTTCCACATCCCACTATCATAGCATGAGAGCTTTTTGTTAATAAAATATCTCTTAAAGGAAATCCAAAACCTGTATAAATTATGATATCAGAATAATCAATTGGTAATAAATATAAATCCTTATGCTCTTTTAAATTTGCAGCTGGAGACAATCCTAAAGAAAAAATACCCTCAGCTTCCTTATAACCTTGAGCTGAAGCAAAAGGAAATCCGCTTGTTGCTCCTGTTGCTAAAACACAACCCTGTAGAGCTATTTCTCTACCTAATTCTTTTGCTATATTTATAACCTCTTTTCCACAATGTCCAACTTCAGCCGCTCCAGAAACTGAAATAACTATCTTCTTTTGAAAATTCATATTATTTTTTTAAATTAGATTAATTATAACATAAGTTATAAATTAATCTCTATAACCTCGTCTAGTTTAGGAACTTTTACATCTAAATGATATTTTTCTATTAATTTTTGAGCCAGGAAATTTTGGCTTTTTGGTTCACCTAAAACTACAAAAACTTTTTTTAAAGTATCTTTCATATTACTTATCCATTCTTGTATAGCATTTGAATCTTTATGAGCAGAAAAACCAGAAATTTGAATTATTTCTGCTCTTATAGGAATTTTTTCTCCATTTATTTTGACCTCTTTCATACCGTCTTGTATTTTCCTTCCTAATGTTCCAGCTGCTTGATATCCTACTAAGAGCAAAATATTATTGTGATGTGGTAAATATCTTGCTTCATGATGTACTATTCTTCCTCCATTACTCATTCCAGCTCCAGCTATTATAACCTTAGGAGCTTTAACACTATTTATCGCTTGTGATTCTTCTTTTGTTTTAGAAATTGTAAGCCCCGCAAAAGAAAATATATCATCCCCGCTATGAATAATTTCTTTTACATTCTCATTAAAATCTTTCTCATACTTCTTATATACTTTTGTAATTGCTATACCTAAAGGTGAATCTAAAAATACTGGTATTAGAGGTATTTCTTTATTTTCTACCATATTATTAAATACATATATTAATTCTTGTGTCCTTTCTACAGAAAAAGCCGGTATCATTAAAGTTCCTTTTTTTGTTATTATTCTTTTAATCGTAGCCTTTAAGAGCTTTATTCTATCTTGAGAATCTTCATGATTTCTGTCCCCATAAACACTTTCAGTAATTAAATAATCTATGTCTTTTATAATCTCTGTTTCTTTTAAAAGAGGAGATGGAGAATTGCCTAAATCTCCCGTAAACATTATTTTTTTGCCTAAAATATTAAACACTATTAAACTACTTCCTAAAATATGTCCAGAATTATATAAGACTACTTCTATTTTTCCTATAGAAAGATCTCCTGTTTCTAAAAATATTTTTTCATGATATTTTATTGTTTCCCACAAACTCATTGTCCTCTCTACATCTTCCTCTTCAAAAATTGGAGAAAGATTATCTCTGAGTGCTTCTTTTGATAATATAGATACTGAATCTCTTAAAACAAATTCTCCAATATCTTTAGTTGCAGGAGTCGATATTATAGTTCCACTAAAACCATCTTTTACTAGCTTAGGAATTCTTCCAACATGATCGAGATGGCCGTGTGAGACAAAAAGTAAATCAATTTTTTTAGGATCATATGAAAAATTTTCTCTATTTCTATTCTCAGAAACTTTTTCTCCTTGATATAGCCCGCAATCTATCATTATTTTTAATTTGCCAACTTGAAGAATAAAATTAGAGCCTGTAGCTGTACCTGCTCCTCCTGCGAATAATATTTTTATTTTAGACATAAAAATATTATAACATTAATTAAAATAAAATCTCACAATTTAAATTGTAAGATTTTATTAGGTACTTAATTATATGTATCTACCTTTAAAAAAAATTTAAAGTGGGTAGAGAAAACTTGAGTCCACAGACATAAGTCAATATCTCATCACCCGTAAGATACTTATAAAGATAAATAATATGAATTAAGTACCTATTCATATTTTAACCTTTTTAATTTTTTATGCAAAATTGACTAATTTGTAATATTAATACAAATTATTCTAAATGCCCATCCAGATCTATATCGTATAGCATTTTTTCTTGTATAGATTTCCATTTTATAAGCTCATTTTCTTCAAACCAAACTGAAATTTCTCTTTCTGCCGCACCTTCTCCATCTGCTGGATCAGTACAATGAATTAAATTTCTTACAGCTCTTCCTCCGTCCGCGTCAGCTAAATAATAAGTATCAAGTGTATAATCTCCTCTTATCGTACCTGTGTCAGCTTTTGCTGGTTCAGTACCTCCTACCAATCTTTTAACGACTGTTTGGGCACTATTACCTTCTAAAACTAGAACAACAACAGGAGAACATATAAGATACTTTACTAAACCATTTAATATGTCTTGTCCGTACTCCTTAGCACTTTTTTCTATAGGTAGTCCCAAAACTTTTCTATTAGAAATAACATTTTTTTCGCCTTTTTCAATAAGCCAAGCATCATCCTTATTATAATGAGCTAAAGCTTGTTCTTCACTGGCCAATATCATTTTCATGCCTATAATTTTTAAACCTATTTTTTCAAATCTTTGTATTATATTGCCTACAAGACCTCTTTGTACTGAGTCTGGTTTTAAAATAATAAAAGTTCTTTCTTTTTTTGGATGCATATAAATTTAATTTTAAAATAATAAGACTATAATAACATAGAAAAGAAAAAATGAAAATAATTACTTAATTTTTATTTCTGGCTTGAATATTGATGACACAGTAAAGGTTGCAGTAAATATATCTAGATTATAAGCCCCATATTTAACCTCTATATCTTGACTATCATTACAGTCGTTAATATATAGAAGTGGATTTCTATTCATATTTTTTGCTCCTAATGTATAGTCCCCCGCCTTTTCTAAAATAAAAGAATTTACCCAATTACTACTAATAAATTGAATGTCTTTATTCCCATCATTATATGTATATGCTTCTAAATTTGAAACTAACATATTTGCTGGAATAGTTTTATTGTATTTTGCTGGACAAATCACAGAAATATCTGTAGAGTTAAATAATGGAACAATCTCTTCTCCTTTCATATATTCCTTTTTCTTTGTATTGAACGTTATAATATGTGATAAAGTTAAAGTATTATTATCACCACCTGTCCAATTTGTTCTAGGAGAACAAATTTCTCCTGAAGTTCCTGGTGGACATCCTCCCTCTAAATATACTTTACTTATAGTAGTGCAGTCTACTCTTGGTAGCATTTCACTTATAGGATTTACACATCCTATATCTCTATAGGTAATATATTCAGTGAGAGCTGAAGAGTTATTAATAAGTATAAAACTTATAAAAGTAAAAAGTATATATAATTTTATTTTTTTCATATAAATAAATTATATCATGTTATTTTTCAGAAAATAAAAACCTCTGTATTTTATACAGAGGTTTTTATTTATCTTGAGATATAAGGCATAAGACCTATAAATCTTGCTCTTTTAATAGCGTTAGATAAAGCCCTTTGATTTTTAGCGGACAAATTAGTCTTTCTACGATTCAAAATCCTACCATTAGGATTTATAAATTTTTGAAGCAAATCTATAGCTTTATAATCTACTTTAATATTATTTTCTTTGAAATAATCTTGTCTTTTATTCTTCATAATTTTCTAATTAGTTAATATTTAAAAAGGAATGTCGTCTGGATTTATATCGATATCGCCATAATCAATGGTATCAAATTCATCTTCTTTTAAAACAGATTCTTTTTCTGTTGTATTAGTAGTAGAAGTATTAAAATCTCCTGATTTTGTAGTTGGACCAAATTGAAAATTCTCTGCTACAATTTCAGTACGATACTTCTTACCTCCACCATTCTGATCTTCCCAACTTCTAGTCTGGATTCTTCCTTCTATATACACAGGTTTTCCTTTTTTAAGCCACTGAGCAAAAACTTCAGCTAATTTACCGAAAGCTACCACATTATGAAACTCCGCTACTTCTTTTTTTGTACCACTTTGATCTTTGTAAGATCTATTTGTAGCTAATCCAAAAGAGATTACTTTATTTCCATTTGGAAGACTTTTTAAATCTGGATCGCTAGTGAGATTACCATATAACATTACCTTATTTAAATACATATTTTTATATTTATTTATATTTATTAATATTTATCGATTCTTGAGATAATACAATTATATCACAAAAATAGCATAATTATATTTTTATAAATCTTGTATTTCTTCTTCAAGATCTTTTTTCACCTCTTCGTCAAGATCTTCTTCTTTATCATCTTGATTTGTTGTGTCGATATCAGAATTAATGCTTAAAACATCATCTTTTTGAGAAGGTGCTATAGTAGGGTCTGCTTTCATCACTGGTATATCTTTGGTGAAAATATTATCTTCTTTTGTTGTTTTAACAATTAAAAATCTAATAATCTCTTCATCTAATTTAAGTCTTTTATTTATTTCTTCTATAAAAGAAGGAGCTATTTCGAATTTAATCCACCCAAAATAACCTTCTGTAAATCTTGTATTTACATTATTCACTACTCTAATCATCTCATAAGATAGCTCACGCATGTATGGAGTTTCTTCTGAAATGAAGCTTCCTTCGAAGGAAGCGATATCTTTTTTTAGGCTTTCAGCTTTATCTAAAGCTTTTTCCTCTGTTAAACGATTGTCAAAAATAAATGATATTTCATATATTTTTTTCTCGTCTGACATCATGGATTCATTTTCATTCATATTTTTATTTTTAAATAACTAATAATATATCTATTATAACACAAAAAAACTTTTATTTCAAGAAGCTATTTTTAAAATTATCTTTCAAAATATTTTTAAATTCTTCCCTATTTTCAATTTCTTTTATTTCACAAATTTTATTAAAAACATCAACTACAAAGCTAGGCTCATTTCTTTTAGCTTCTTTCCTGCGAGATTTTGGCATGACAAATGGGGAGTCTGTCTCGATGTGAATTTTATCAAGCGGGATACTTTTTATCATTTCATTATATTCATCAGTAAAAGTACAAACTGCTGGTATTGAAACTGTAAAATTTGGAAGACTATTTAAAATATTTTCTACGACATTTTTTGTCCCAACAAAAAAGTGAAAATTGCCTTTTGCTTCTTTGTATTCTTTTAAAATTTCTATACCATCCAAATATGCATCTTCTTTATTATCATTCACCTCACTTGGGCGAATGTGTAGCATGAGAGGAATATTCAATTCTAAAGCTAATTTAATTTGCTCTCTAAAGACTTTTTTCTGCTTTTCTATTTCACTTTCTAATTCTTCTTTTGTGATTTTACTTGCTTCAAGATCTTTATATAAATAAAAATAATCAAGGCCACACTCTCCTATACAAAGACATTTTTCTCCAAAAAGATTTTTTAATTTTGAAAAATATTCTTTACTATTTTCTGAAGCAAAATTAAATTCTTCTTTATTGTCTGCTGGATGAAGACCAATACTATAAAAAATATTTCGATTTTCCTCTGACAACTTCTTTGCCAATTCTGACTCTTTAAAAGCTGTCCCGATACAAATTGTTACGATTCCCGCGTCATTCATTCTTTTTATAGTTTCTTCTCTCTCATTGTCATATCCGTCAAATTGCAGATGAGAATGAATATCAATGTATTCTATTTTAGATAAATCAATCATATTAAACTCTAGCAAAAAGTGGCTTTTCTGGCATTTTGTTTTCTTTTACAAGTTCATATATTTTCATACTAGTTTTAGGCATAAAGAAATATAAGTGGTGAGATATAAATAATAAATCGATAATACATTTTTTTAAAATCTCTTTTCCATCTACTATTTCTTTTTGATTTTCACTTTTTAAAAGTTTAAATGGTGCAGTTTCTTGAATATATTCATCTAGCTTTTTTTGTTTATCTGTCACAAAATGAATTGCTTCATTTAATTTAAAATTATTTAGATAATTTTTATAATTTTCATTTAAATTAATTTTTTCTACTTCTTCTATTATTTTAGAAATTTCTAGCTCATTTAAATATTGATTTGATAATTTCATTATACGATTTACTTGGTTACCAAGTCCATTTTGTAAAAAAATAATATATGAATTTTTAATTGATTCATGAGTAATGTCACTATCTTCAAAATTTGATACTTCATGAGTAAGTACAAATCGCAGTACTTCTTCTGGGTATTCTGCTACTTCTTTATAATTATTAATAACTTCAAAAGGGCTTATCACATTTCCAATACTCTTACTCATTTTCTGTCCTCCTGAAATTATAAAACCATTAATAATAATATTTGTAGAATTTGGAATGTCTGCTGCCATTAGCATGGCTTGCCAAATTGCTGACTGATATCTAAGATTGTCCTTACCGCAATATTGTACCACTTCCCTTTTATCATTCTCTTTTTGGACCCAAAACTTTTCAAAATTTTCTCCGTTTGGCCAAGATAAAGTTGAAATATAATTTGTAAGAGCGTCAAACCAAACATACATTACATGTTCCTCATCATCTGGCACTGGTATACCCCAACTCATTTTGGAAGCAAGACGAGAAATGGAAAAATCTTGTAAACCATTTTTTACAAAATTTTTAATCTCATTAAATCTAAAATCAGGAATAACAAAATTAGGATTTTCTTCGTAAAATTTTAAAAGTCTTTCTTCTAACTTTGAAAAAGCAAAAAAATAATTTTCCTCTTCTCTTATTTCTATTTTTCTATTTGAATGTATAGCACAATCTCCATTTTCATCAAGTTCATTATCTTGCTTTTCTGATTCACAACCAACACAATATTTCATTTTATAATTTTTTTTATAGATAAAACCATTTTCTTTTACTCTTCTCCATATCTCTTGAGCTGCTTCTATATGTTTTTTTTCTGTTGTACGAATAAAAGTATTATTAGAAATATTTAAAAGTTCCAATGCTTCAATAAATTTTTGAGCATTTCGATCAACATACTTTTGTGTATCTATATCCTCTTCTTTTGCGGCCTCAAAAAGTTTTTGACCATGCTCATCGGTACCGGTATTGAAAAATACATTATATCCCTCGCTTCTTTTATATCTTACAACAACATCCGCTCTCACAATTTCAAGAGCAAAGCCAATATGTGGATTTGCATTCACATATGGAAGAGTGGTTGTTAAATAAAAATTCTTATTCATAGTATTAAATTAAGTCTAATATATCACGAAAGAGATTTTGGAAAAAGGGAGAAAGATACAGAAAATACTGGGCGACACCTTCGGTGTCGCCCAGTATTTTTTGTATTCTATTCCCCCACCATCTCCACCAACCTATCTATTCCCTTTTTATAGTCTTTTTCAAAGATTATTTGATTTGGAAATTCTTTATTTGCAACTTGCAATATATACTCTAAATGATCTGCAATACCTCCAGAATCTTTTATAACCAAAACTTTTTTACCTTCTTCTAAAGCAATAGTAAATTCTGATAAAGTTCCGATTCTTCCACCAATTAGAATAATAGCATCAGAATCTTCTATCATTTTTAAACTTCTTGCAGTAAAGCCTTGTATAAATTTCATTTCAGAGAAGTATTTAGAGTTTAAGTTATCATTTTGTAGATTATGACTATCTTCATCAATGTCAGGAGAATAAGCGATAATATTTTTACTATTACAACTTTTTACAATAAGTCCAGGAATACCATCACACCCACCTGTTAGAATAGAAATATCTTTTTCTTCCAAATATTTACCCACACCACCGCAAAGACTTACAAGATTTTTATCTTTGGTAGTTTCTGCTGAACCGATAATTGCTATTTTCATAATTATTTTTTACGAGCTTTGATGATGAAATAACCAGGATATTTATTTTGATTAATTTGTTCTGAGGCAGGATCCCAAGATTCTCTAAAATCTATCAGCTCAAATCTTTCAAAGAAAGATTTATTTAAGTATTCATTCATAGTATGAGTTGGCTCTTGCAATTCTACTGTACCATCAAGAATTAAACAATTAACTATTTTTTGTTTAAAATAATCTCCATTATTTTCTTTTCTCTCTATAAATTGTCTAAGTGGGTGTGTTACTAAATAAATAAATTCTCCACCCTGTTTTAAAACTCTATATACCTCATCAAATATAGGCTGGATATTTTTAGAAGTCATTAGAGCATATTTAGAATAAACACTATCAAATGAACTATTTTCAAAAGGTAGATTTTCTGCTAAACAGTTAACATATTCAATATTTGGATATTTCTTTTTGGCTATTTCCAATAATCCTTCTGATGAATCTATACCTACAACTTCACCACCTAAAAATCTATAATATTCCGCATCTATACCGTCTCCACATCCAACATCTAATACTTTTTTATCCTTTAACGATCCTTCTAAAGTTTTGTAGAAATCATATTTAGATATATGATTATTATCTTTAAGACTAGTTTCTTTCTCAAATAAGTTAGCTATGGAATTATATTGTTTATCTAAATTATTTATTTTCATATTTTTATTTATATAAAGATTCTACATAAAAAGTATTGACATATCAATAAAATATGTCTTTATATAGTCATTTTTAACTAAAAAGTTAAAAATGTGATATAATTAAAAAATGATTTTTTCTGAAAAACCTACAGTAAAAGATATTGTAATAATGGAATTATTACAATCCGCAAGAAATGCGGAAGACTTAAGAAACTTATTAAAAAATGAGTATAATAAGAATTTAACTATATTTGGTGTATATAAAATTTTGAGAGAACTTAAAAAAGAGTATTTAGTAATAAAAACAGAAAAAATATATAGTATTTCTGAGGAATGGAAAACTAAATTGTATAAAAATATTAAAAGTAGCCATGAAGAAAATAGTTTGTTAAATATAGAAGATGGTGAAAAAATAGAATTTAAATTTACTTCCCTTTCTGGTTTAGACTATCAGTGGAAAAATATAATGTTATACATAAAATCAATTAATCCAAAATATCCTATTTTCTTTCAAATGGAACATCAATTTTGGACAATGTTGAATGATAATAGAAAGAAAAGTGAGTATGAGTATATACAATCTTTTAATAAAGAAAAAAGTTTTGCTTTTTATTCAGTAGGAGGAAATACAAAATTTGATAAATCGTTTAAAAAAGATTTTTCTAATGAATATATAAAAATAAATACAGGTGAAGAATTATTGAATAACAATAATAAGCAAATTAGTATATATGATGAATATATAATATTTACAATTATACCTGAATTAGAAGCAAAAAAAATAAACAATTTATTTGAATCAGTTGAGAAGGTAGAAGATTTACAGAAAAGTATAGAAAATCTACACATAGAGAAAAGAAATATAAAATTGGTAGTTGAAAGAAATAAAAAGAAAGCTAAAATACTTCGTAAGAAATTATCAAAGAATTTTTACATTCCAAAAGATTTGATAGAGAAGTATGAGTTATTTTAAAAATTCAGGGCGATGCCTTTGGCATCGCCCTGAATTTTTCTTAATTCGAAGATACTATCCAAGTTTTGTCTATTGATATATCTTGATTATTAGAAACATTATCTTCTGAATTTCTATCTCCTTTACCAAAAACTACAAATCTAAAGAGATCTCCATTTTTAGCTTCATTTTTAATTCTTACACGTAAACGTATATTACCAGTTCCATATGCTGGTATTTGTGCAAAATCTACCTTAGAACTCTTATCCCAAACAAAAAGATTATTTTCTTCACCAAGATATCCTTCTTCTGCTAAAGAATTTTCTATATCTATATCTTTTGTTATTAATTTAGCTTGAATACTTAGATTATCTAGAGGATATGCTGTATTATTTCTATAAATCATTTCTATAATAATTGTTTGTCCCGGACTAATATTGTTAGAAGAAAAAAGATCATTAGATATGTCAATATCTAAATATTGCCCTGATATTAGTATATTTTTCTCTACTTTAGAATAAATATTACTTATATCGAAATTATAATTATCAAAGTTTGATAGAGTATTTGTTGCAATATTTGTGCTGGTAGCATCTTCTTTTTTAATCCCTGTAAAAAATGAAAAATTTGCAACTTCCCCTATATTGCCATCTATTTTACCAGACATTATTATATTTTTTTCAGAATTTGCTGGCAAATTATTTATTATCCAAGATGGCACATCATTAAATGGCATTAAGGAGGATGTTGCATAAACAAAATTATGTGGATTTCTCGCTGAAATTATTAAATCTTTTATATTATCTTTTGTATTATTTTTAACAGAGATAGTAAAAGTTGCTACATGTCCTTGATGAATCTCTTTTAAAGCTTTTACATTTATAATTACAGGAGCTGATTTTAATACAATAGAAACAGAATTACTTTCTTTTGTAAATTCTGCTTTTGTTTTTGGTATTTTATAAAAAAGAATAGGTTTAATTTCTTTAATAGATCCTTCGCTTCCAAAAATAGAAAAATTAAAAGACTTTGTTATTGTGGTATTAGATAATATATCTCCTATTTGTATTTCTTTATTTGTTAAATTCCTACTTCCGTCAATATTTTCTCCTGAGTCATAGGTTGCCATAATATATGCTTCTGTCAGAGGTATATTATTATTATTACTTATTATTACTTCTATCTTATTATTTTCTCCGCTTGTAATAGATCCTGGACCTGTTGAGCTTACAACTATTTTATTTTCAGAAAAAGAAGCTCCTTTATTAATAAAAGAAAAAAGTACAGCCCCACCAGCAATTAAAAATATAAATATAGAAAATAAAAATAATTTATAAGTAAAACTTAGTTTCTTTTTAGATTTATGCTCTCCATTTATATTTAAAATATTCAAATCAGAATCTTCCCACTTCTCAGGAATGTAAGAACTATTTTGTTTCGTCTCTAAATCAATCATATGTAATTATAATTATATCATGCTATGATTTAGTACAAAAACAATATGCTCCTTGACTTCTTTTTCATTTAAGAGAAAGTGCGTAAAAAAATCTTTCATTTCAAAATTTTTGTATTCTATAATATCTTTCACCCCTATAACTTTTGCATCAGCATATCCTGTGTCTACAAGCACCAAATAATAAATCAATATTTTTAACTTAAGCGGGTCCATCTGGGTAAGACCATTTGAACAAATCGTTAAAAATTTTAACTTTTCAAAAAGCTTTTTATATGTTTTCTTTTCCTCTAAGAATCTACTTATTGTTTCAGAGATTAATGATTTTATTTCAGAAAAATATTGTGAAGTGCCAAGATTTTCTTTTATCTCTTCTACCCCAGTGAGTCTCCAAATATCTTTTCCTTTTACAAGAGTCATATTTAAAAACTCATTTTTTTTAGCATTCATGCGGAGCTTGGCATTTATTTTTCTTATACTTCTTGCAAGTACAAAAATAATACCAAAATCTTTGGTCCAAACTTTATAAACAAGATCATTTTCGTCTTGTGCATATTCTTTCAAAATAAAAGCTTCAGTTGTGTATTTTTCAATGGACATTAATTTTCCAAGCTAATTTTTTCCTCATTTCCTTCAATAAATTTAATTATAGAAAGCTTACAATCTTTTTTTAACTCTTCTTCAAGAGATTTGATAAAATCAATCCTTTCTTTACCAGATTCTACAAATAGTACAGCAATATCGCTTGGAGTAAGATTTTTATCTTTTCTTAAATCTTTTATTTTCCTTGTTAGCTCACGATAATCACCTTCCTTTTTAAGTTCTTGTGTTATTTCTAAATCAAGAATTACATTTTGATTTTCAAAATATTCTTTAGTATTGTCTAACAATGCCTCTTTTACATTTATTTCCTCTTTCAAAATATCAAGATATTTTTTATCTATTTTTTTATTTATAAATAATTTTGAAAGTGGCTGACGAACTGGAATATTATTTTTTTGTCTTTGCATCAAAGCTTCTGTTACAAGAGCTCTCACCTCATCCATTTCTTCTATAACTTTTTCATCTATAACAAATATATTCTTTGGCCAAGCTTCTAAATGTGCAGATTCTTTTTTCTCTAAAGTGTATTTATTTATAGACAAATAAATTCTCTCTGCCAAAAATGGCATAAATGGAGCAATTATCTTTGAGAATTCATTGAGTATTTTGTAGAGTGTAAATTCGGCATTCATTTTCTCTTCCTCGCCAGACTCTCCTTTTAACCTTTCACGAGATCTTCTTAGCCACCAAGTAGAAAGGTCGTCGATGAACTTTTCAAGTGGACGAGTCGCTTGATCAAGCTTATACTCATTCATATTTTTTGTTACTATCTCTAAAACTTCGGCAACTCTTGTGAAAATCCAAATATCCATTGGATTTTCTATTTTTCTTTCTTTTGGAGGAAGTTCAATATTTAACATTTCATAAAAACTCAAAACATTTTCTAATTTTGCCACAACTTTTTTATAAGTCTCTTCTACGTTTGCATCTGAAAATGGAATATTTTCTGCACACATTGCTGGCGACGAAAGCAGAGTCTGACGAAAAGCGTCAGCACCATATTTTTCAACTAGCACCATAGGATCAGTATAATTCCTTTTGCTCTTACTCATTTTTTCTCCATCAGCTGCCGTTAAAAGACCATTTACTATTACATTTTTATATGGAGATTTTTCAAAAATACCTACAGAAATATTTAAAAGAGAATAAAACCAACCTCTAGTTTGATCAAGGCCTTCTGCTATAAAATCAGCTGGAAAATTTTTATTAAAAATATTCTGATTTTCAAATGGATAATGAATTTGTGCCATCGGCATAGAACCTGACTCGAACCAACAATCAAATACATCTGGGATTCTCTCCAATTCTTCTTTATTCTCTCCTAATAATTTAATATTATCTATATAAGGTTTATGAAGATTTATTTTTCCTGTTTCATCTCTTGGCACTAATTTTAAATCTAATTTTCTTATTTCTGCATTTTTAGGATAGAGTTTCGTTTCTTCTGTCAATTCATCTTCTATAAGTTTTTCTTTCGTTATAAGCTCTCCTGCAAAAGCTATCATTCTCATAGGGCCTCCATGAGTTACTATTAAAATATTTTTTCCTTCATATCTATTTTCTAATTCATATATTCCTTTCATCACTCTTTTTATCACATCATTATGTGATTCTCCTCCGCCGAGTTTTAGATCTAAATTTAAATAATTAATACCGTAATCTTTTTCTATTTCTGTATTAGGTTTTTTGCTATAAGTTCCTAGATTGATTTCTGTAAAGTGCTCATCTATTATTACTTCTTTTTCTTCTGCCATTATTTTAGCGGTTTCAAAAGCTCTAAGATACGGAGAAGATATTATTATGTCAAAATCTATACCTATTTCTTCTCTTGCTTTTTTAACCTGCTCTATACCATTTTCTGTAAGATGATTATCTGGATCCATGTCTGTTTCCTCTATACCTAATACATTGTGTTTTGCCTCACCATGCCTCATTATATAATATTGGTTTTTTGGTTTATTAATATTTTCTTTAGCTAATTCTTCCAAAGAAGATACTATTTTTATCTCATTTCCATTTTTATTTTTCCATATAGGTATAGGAGCCCCCCAATATCTACTTCTTGATACTGCCCAATCACGTGCCCCTTCAAGCCATTTTCCAAATCTCCCATCACGAATATTTTCTGGTATCCAATTTACTTTAGAATTCTCTTTTAATAATTCAGATTTTATTTCTGGAACTTTTATAAACCAAGAACTAGTAGCATAATTAAGAAGAGGTGTCTCACATCTCCAACATGTAGGATAAGCATGTATTAATTTTTCTTTTGCAAAAATAAGCCCTCTACTTGCTAAACTTTTTATAATTAAAATATCAGCTCCTTGATTATCGTCTTTTGTCTTAACTTTCACTCGAGGAAAATCTATGACTTCTTTTGTAAACTCTCCATTCATTTCTACATGTCTTATAACTGGTAAAGATTTTTCTTTAGATAAATTCAAATCATCTTCTCCAAAAGCTGGAGCAATATGTACTATACCTGTCCCTGTATCCAAAGAGACAAATTCACCATTTACTATGATATAAATATTCTCTTTATTTTCTAATTTACTATTTATGAAATAATCAAAAACTGGTTTATACTTTTTTCCAACTAATTTTTCTCCAAAAAAAGTTTCAATTATTTCTACATTCAAATTTACTTTTTTAAATACTTCTTCTGCTCTTTCTTTTGCTAGAATATAAATCTCTCCTGATTCAGCTTTAGCTTTTATATATTCAAATTTTTCATTTATGGCAAGTGCAACATTCCCTGGAAGAGTCCACGGCGTAGTAGTCCAAGCTAAAAGAAAAGTATTTGGCTCATTTTCAAGCTCAAATTTTGCGGTTACAGAAATATCTGTTAAATCTTTATATCCTTGCGCCACTTCAGATTGAGCAAGTGTTGTCTCACATCTTGGACAAATATGCATACTTTTATATCCTTCAAATACAAGGCCTTTTTTGTAAAGCTCAGAAAAAGCCCACCAGACTGACTCTGTATAATTTGGATCCATTGTGCTGTATGGATTTTCCATATCTATCCATCTACCAAATCTTGGTATTGTTTCTTTCCATTCTTTTTCATATGCAAATACACTTTCTTCTGCTTTTTTATTAAAATTATTTATTCCAAATCCTTCTATTTCTTTTTTAGAATTTAATTTAAATTTCTTTTCAATCAAATTTTCAATCGGAAGCCCATGTGTATCCCAACCCCATACACGACGAACATATTTACCATTCATGGTTTGAAATCTTGGTATTGCGTCTTTTATTGTTCCAGCTAAAAGATGGCCATGATGAGGAAGACCTGTTGCAAATGGAGGCCCGTCATAAAAAGTAAAACTTTCTGGATTTTCTACCTCACCGGGATTCTTAAGAGATTTTTCGAATATTTTATTCTCTTTCCAAAATTTTAATATCTCTAATTCTTTTTCGTTTATACTTTTGTTTTTATTATTCATAATTTTGATTGAAAATTTGTTAATAAATTCTTTAAATTTTTCTAAAATAAAAATCACCCAAAACTCTTTCAAGTTCAAGGGCGATTTTGTCGCGGTACCACCTTGATTCCAGAAAATATTTCTGCTTCATTTATGAGGGTCTATTTGGAGCGACACCTCCGGCGTCGCCCCTTTCTTCCTCAAGCTCTGGAGTGATTAGTTCCGTCTCTGCTTTATACTTTTATTATATCAAAAAATATAAAAATACAAAATTAAAAATCTTTTACATGTTCATACACTTTAGAATATTTTGACGTGACAAATCCATGTTTTTTATAAAAATTTAAAGATTCTTCAGTAGCATTTAAGAAAATCCATTTCAATCCTGCACCTTTTACCTTTTCCTCAAAATATTTTAAAAGCTGGCCACCAAGACCCATACCTGTCTTTTCTGGAACTGTCGCAATATACCAAAGTATACAGCCTCCATGTAAAAGCTTTTCAGAAATCAAGACAGAAACTAAAATATCTTTATCAAAAAGTCCTAAGGCAAAAGCTTTTTCTTCTTGTCTTCCTCTTATCAAATCTCCAACCCATCCAGAACTAGGAAGCTCACCATCCGCATATCGCAATGTATCTTGATTTAATATTTTTAAAACATTATCTAAATCTTGTAGTGTTAAATTTTTTATTTCCATTTTTTTACATCCTCTCCACCTCTTCTATACCAATAGTATTTAAGCTAGACTTAAATACTTTCAAGAAATATTTTACTAAAATAATATTTGAATTTGTTTCTTTTTTATCCTCAGAAATAATTTTTTCTTTTCCATAAAAAGTATTAAAAGCTTGAGCAAGTTCAAAAAGATACTTTACTACAAGTTGTGGTGACAATTCTTCTATCCCTCTTTTAATAATCGACTCTGACTCTATTAACTTTTTATATAAAGGTAGAGAATTTATAGAAATACTTTTTACTTCTTCATTAAAATCATTATTCACTTTTTCTAAAATAGAATTTGCTCTTGCATATGTATAAAGAAGATATGGACCAGTATTCCCTTCGAAATTAAGAGAATTCTCTAAGTCAAAATCTATACTGAGTCCTGGCTTTGATTTTAATATTACTACTTTTAATGCTGATAATGATATATTTTTTATTAAATTATTTTTCTGTATTTCATTTAAATCTTTTGTTTTCTCCCCAAGTCTTTCTTCTACTTTTTTATTTACCATTCCAAGCAATTCTTCTACTTTAAGTACATTTCCAAGTCTACTAGAGATTCTTTCTCCTTTTAAATTAAGTCTGCCGTGTGGTATATGATTACTTTTTTCTGCTATTTCAGCATAAACACCTCCTAATTCTTTTGCTACTTGAAGAACTATATTAAAATGTGGCACTTGCTCTATATCTGTTATAAAAATATTATAATCAAAAGGAAAATACCCATATTTAAGATCGATTAAGCCCAAATCTTTTGCTTCATATGTTGGATGTCCTTCACTATTTATAAAAATACTTTTTATAGTTTCATCGCTCTCTTTATTTTTTAATTTTTTAGTATCAAAAAACACAGCTCCATTTTCACCTATTTTAAATATTTCTTGGCTCTCTGGTTTATTTAAATTTTCTTTTACTATTTCTTCTCCTCTTATTCCAGCTTCTGATTCATAAATAAAATAATCGAAATGACTACCTAAATTCTCTAAAATATTTTTAAAATAATTTATATTTATATCTTTTGCTTTTTGAAATATTTGATAGTCTTCTGTTTCAGAATTTCTTTCAAAAAGATTTCTAGCAACTAATTTTATTTCGTCTTGTTTATCAGGATTTTCTTCGTAAAATTTTACCCCTTCTACATATGCATCACCCAATATATTTATAATATTCTGATTAAAAAAAGACCAATTCTTTTTATTTTTTAATATATATATTGCTTTTGCAATACCGACAGAAATATCTGAAGGAAAAGACACAATTCGCATATCGCTACCACTTTTCTTTATCATAGAAACTATAGCTTCACCTATAATATTATTCATAAGATGCCCGATATGAAATGGCTTAAAAAGATTTGGAGAAGAATGTTCTATTAAGATTTTTTTATCTGAAAATTTTGTTTCTATAAATTTTAAATCAGAAATTCTCTTTACTTCCTTAATCAAAAATTCTTCTTTTAAAGAAAAATTTATAAATCCATTTGGAGCAAGAGAGACTTCTTTTATGATTTTTGAAAAATTATTTTCATTATTATTTAAATTAAAATTAATCTCTTTTATAATTTCCTCCCCTATAACCTTTGGAGTTTTTCCAACTTTCTTTGCCAGAGTTAAAGCTATATTTGTAGCCACATCTCCAAATTTACTATTAACTTCATCTATAAATGAAACATCAAATTTAAATTTTTCCACTTCTTCTCCATCAGTTTCTTCAGAAGTTAAATAGCTTAGCCTGTAAGCAATATAAGAAAGTTCATTTTTTAAGTTTTCTAGCAATGTCATAAATATCTATACATTTTAACAAAATAAGAGACAAAAGAAAACTAAAAATAACTTTCCAAAATCAGTATAAAATGATAGTATAAGCGAGATAGCTTGCCATTTGGCATAGCAAAAAAAAATTGCTCATTTAAAAAATTTAAAAATGAAAAAAGAAAAAGACTTATTAAAAAAGTATGGTTGGGAATATCCCTATCTATACGGTATGCAATTAGCAATGAAAGGCAACCGTAGAGAAACCAGAAACGGTGTTACATATGCTAAATTTGTACACCAAATGAGATTTGATCTTAAAAAAGGTTTTCCACTTTTAACTACCAAAGAAGTAAACTTTGATTTAGTAAAGGCTGAACTGCTTTGGTTTATAGAAGGTGGAAGAAAACCAAACAAGTCTCGCGGAGAGATATACAGAAGACTTTCTACTCATCGCCTTTCTGAAATATACGGTAAAAAAGCCAGTATATGGGATGGTGATGCAGAGAATCTGAAAAAGAGAGGCTTGTCTCAATTTGATGGAGACTGTGGACCGATTTATGGTGCTCAGTGGAGACTTTGGAGAAAACCAGATGGAAGCTATGAGGATCAAATTGCAGAATTAATAACCAAATTAAAATCTGACTATACTGGTCGTTATGCAAAAGTAACAGCCTGGAATCCTGGAGAAATAAAAGAGATGTCTCTCCCATCATGCCACACTGACTTTCAATGCTTCGTAAGAGAAGAAAAAGGAAAATACTATCTCTCTCTTCATATGAACCAAAGAAGCTGTGACGTGTTTCTCGGTGTGCCTTTCAACATTGCGAGCTATGCTTTACTAGCCATTATGATTGCTCAAGTGTGTGAATATGAAATTGATGAACTTATAATCACATTAAATGATTATCATGTGTATGAAAAACATTTGGAAGCTGTAAAAACCCAGCTGAGCCGCACACCTCACAGGTTTCGTCCAAAGTTGTGGCTAAATCCTGATGTGAAAGACATAGATTCTTTTACTATGGATGATATTCAAATATTGAATTATTATCCACAGAAAAAAATTAAAGCCGAACTTTTGACAGCCAATGTCAAAAAATAAACATTATTCCTTTCAAGAAATTGAAAGGAATTTTTATTTGCCACCACAAATTTAAAATGTTAGTATATTTTTAGAAAAAAGATTGCTCATTTAAAAAATTTAAAAATGAAAAAGTTAAAAATCATTGTAGCTATGGATAAAAATGGAGTTATAGGTCATGGAGATAAAATCCCTTGGATTTTAGCTGATGACTACAAACAAAATTTTGTCCCCAAAACAACTGGATGTCCTGTAATAATGGGAAGAAAAACAGCGGAAACATTACCTAGTTCACTAAAAAATAGAACTAATATTGTCGTAAGCAGCAAGGGATACTTACAAATTAACGGTAAATTTAAATTTTTCCTTACCAATAATATTTGGGATGCTCTATTTGTTGTAGCCAACGAATCAAATGGAGATACTATGTGGTGCATTGGCGGTGCACAAATATACAAAGAATTTGAAACAAACTTTACAATTGATGAATACCACATCACTTATGTTGACGGAGAATTTGAATCTCCTTTTGGAGTAGAAGAAATTATTTTTAATCCAAATTTAAATGGATATAAGATTATTTCCGAAACTTCTTTTAAGAAAAGACCACCAAATCCCGAATTAAAAGACAGAGGTAATAGCCATGACTTTAAAGTTGTAGTTTATTCACTTTAAAGTTAAATCCCTTTCAAAACAAATTTGAAAGGGATTTTTTATTTTCTAAATTAAAAAAACAAAATCGCCTTTTGGCGAATTTTGTTTTTGTTATTTGATTTCAAGACCCATACTTCTTGCAGAACCTTCGATTATTTTCATTGCTTCTTCTACTGTATTTGCTGTAAGGTCTTTCATTTTAGCTTCGGCGATTTCTTTAATCTTATCTTTGGTGATAGTTCCAGATTTTGAAAGCTTAGGCTTTACTGATCCCTTCTCAATTCCTGCTGCTTGTTTAATTAAATAACTTGCCGTTGGAGTTTTTATAACATAATCATATGTCCTATCTTCATATACATAGATCTTTACAGGTAAAGTCCCTTTCATATCTTTTGTATCAGCATTAAACTTATTTACAAAATCTCCGATTTGAACTCCTGCCTGTCCAAGAGCAGGCCCAAGCGGTGGAGCCGGGGTTGCTTTTCCTGCCGCAATTTCAACCTTTACATATTTTAATATTTTCTTTTTTGCTGCCATAGTTTTAATTCTTAATGTGTGCATTCTAACACAAAATACCAATTTTTCAAATTATATTTTATAATTTCTTTACTTGTAAAAAGTCTAATTCGATAGGCGTTTCTCGACCAAACATAGATACTAAGACTTTCAATTTTCCTCTAGCTTTGTCTACCTCTCCCACTCTTCCTTCATAATCTTTAAATGGGCCGTCAACAATCGAAACAATTTCCCCTTCTTCTACAGATATGTCATGGGTAATTTCTGTCTCTCTCATTCTTGAGAATATATAGTCTAACTCTTTCTTTGCGAGGGGTACTGGCGTTGTACCGCTACCTACAAATCCTGTCACTCTTGGTGTATTTCTTACTTGATACCAAGAGTCATCATCTACAATCATATCAACCAAAACATATCCTGGATATATTTTTTCCTCCACTTCCACTCTCTTTGTACCTTTTACTTTTATTTTCTTTTCAACTGGTACTATAACATCAAAAATCTTGTCTTCTAATCCTAATGATGCTATTCTTTGTTTTAAATTGCGGAGTACAGCATTTTCATATCCACTATAAGTATGTACTGCATACCAATGTCTTTCTCCACCTAATTCTTGTTTTGCCATATTATTAAAAAATTATTTGATAAAAATATTTAAAATCTTCGCAAAAAGGCCATCTATTTCAAATAAAAATACAGCTACTATAGTAGAAATTACAACCACTAAAATAGTGTGGTTTATTGTAGCTTTTTTTGTGGGCCAAACTACATGTTTAAGTTCATTACGCACAGATTTTAAATAATTAATAATAGTATTCATATATTTGTTAATAAAATTCTAACACAAATTTTTCATTTTTAAAACGCCTTTCGGCGCTTTAAAACTATATATATAGTATACTCTTTTTAAATAAAAAGTCAAATTAATATACTAATCCGTTATTTGAAATGTTATGGTTATATTTGAATTAATTTTTTGCTCTCCTTCTGCTATATTTGCATTTCTTAAAACAGAGCCCGCGGAAGCACTCATAATATCCATTTTCGCAGAATACATAGGAATATTAGGTATCTCATTTTCTTCATTATCATAATAACTTACTATTTTTTTAATCTTAACTCCTAAAGACTTTGATAAATCTTTAGCCTTTTCCTTTGCGTCTTTGATGGCTAAATTTCTTGCTTCATTTTTCAAATTTTCTACATTATCAATCTCAAAATTTGGACCATACACTTCTGTTATTTTTTCTTCTGCTAATATATTTAATACTTTAGCTACATTTTCTGTATTTCTTACTTTTACATTTATATTTTCACTTGCTTCATAACCTACAATATTTGAAGAGCCATCTTTATAATTATATTTTGGATTTACTGAATAATTTGTAGTTTGTATATCTTTTTCTTGAATCTCTAATTCTCTTAATTTCTCAAAAACTTTATCAGCTTTTTTTGCTACTTCATCTTGCAAGGTTTTAGTATCATTATTAACATTTGATGCTCTAATTGTTAAATTAATAGTTGATATATTTGGTACAGCCAAAACCTCTCCACTACCTACAATTGATATTGTCCTTGGATTTGTATAATCAGCATAAGTTTTAACTACTAAATTAAGCACTATACCCAGTCCTAAAAAAACTAATACTAAAAAAATTAATTTTTTATAACAAGGCATTGAATTGTCTTTGCATTTATTACAATTCCCACTCCCGCATATATTACATTTTTTATCTTGATTATTATCCATATAAAATTATTTATGATTTATTTTTTAATCTACTAATATACTAATTGTAGCATATATAAATCTATATATATATTATTTAAAAAATAGTCTTTAATTTAATTTTTATTTATAAGATTCAAGACTATATTTTTATCTAGACAAACATCTTGCGTATTTATAATATTAGTACTAGAAGCAATATCTCTAAAGCATACACTTTCTGAATTTAAAATATTAAGAATAGTAGTAGTGGAGAAAGGAATAATATCTTGTGTATTGTCTGTATATTTTATCAAGAATCCTGTCGAAGTAGCGTCAACACTAAGTATTCCACGTCCATTTTTCCCAGCGGGTCCTCTTTGTGATATGTATTTTATTATTGTTTTTTCTTCTGCTTTTGAATTCTTGTATTTTTCTAATTCATTTTTCAAGTTATTTATTTCTTTTTTTAATTCTTCAATATTTGTATTATTTACTAAGGCTCCATTATTTGTATCATTTTTTTCTAAAATATTTGAAGTATTTGAAGAAGAGCTGGTCGTAATCTTATTGTATTCTTCAATATTATTTTGAATAGTATTATTTGGAAATGTATTTACTTTAATAGAATTTTTATCATTTTCTACTATTAATCTATCCGTCTCTTTTATATTAAAAAAACTTTTATTCACATATTGATTAAACTCTGGTAAAAACATATAAGCTGAAAGAATACTTAATACGAAGAATAATAAAATATAAAACAAAATCTTTCCTGCCCTATTGCTTCTTTTTTCTTTTATTTTTCCTGTACCTAAGGATTTTCCATATTCCTCGGATGTTGAAGAAAGAAAACTATTTTCTAGAGTATTATTATCTTTTTCTTTTTTAATATTTAGAGAATAAGGAGCGTTTAAGTTCTCTTTATTCTCGTTTATTATTTCAATATTTGTAGGAATTGTGTCTTTTGTATCATTTTCCATAGAAAAAACTTTATTTTCTTCTGTGTCTTCTATATTTCTTTTTAAATTAAAAGAATATGGATTATTTGAAGAGATTTCATTCTTTTCTTCTGTTTTACTCTCTTCTTCTTTTTTTTCAGTAATATCTAAAATGTCCCTTCTAAAAGATATTCCCTTAATATTATTTTTATTTCTAGTGCGAAATATTCTAAGTCCTTCCATTATATCCTCTCTGTCCCAACCGCTAGCAGAAAGTAAAGTCTTTAAAGATTCTTCTGTAAGACTTTTATTAAGACTCATTATACGCTCCATTACATCTTCTATATTCTGAATTGTCATAATGTATTATCTATTATTTATATTTCTATTATATCTCATATACATAGATAATATTTGATTTTTTATCTCTTATGTGGATAATTGATATATTTTAATGCTATTATATATAATATGTTTAAAAAATATTTTTACTTAGTCCGTCATGGTGAGACTATTTTAAATAGTCAAAAAAGAAGACAAGACGATAAAGGTAGACTTTCTGAAAGAGGTATGAAAGAAGTTGAAGATTTAGGTAACAGACTTCTTAATATGCATATAGAGAAAATGTTTGTTTCTCCGTATGAAAGAACAATGGAAACAGCGAAAATAATCAATAAATATTTAAAATTAAAAGAAAACAGGATTATAATCACAGATCTTATAGCTGAAAGAAAAAATCCGTCTAATATTATTGGTTTACATTATGATGATCCGATTGCCAAATCTTTTATAGATAGAATGGATAAAAGTATTCATGATCCAAATTTAAGAATTGCAGACGAAGAAAATTTTCAAGATTTGAAAGAAAGAGCAATAAAAGCTCAAAAATTTTTAATAAATAATAGTAAGAAATATAATTTGTGTGTTACTCATGGAATATTTCTTAAAATGTTTTTATCAACTCTTTTGTATGGTAAAGATTTGAGAGTAAAAGATTATATACAAATGAATTTATATAATCCTTCGGATAATGCTGGGGTAACTTTTATTAAATATTCCCCTCTTAAAAATTTCTTTATGCCACTACGAAAATTTTTCGACTCAATCTTTGGTGATGAAGTAGATGGCGATGATGATGGAAATCCTAAACCTGACAAATATTCACCTTGGGAAATTCTCGCCTATAATGATTATACAAGGGACGGATTTAAAAGACTTCGTATTTAACTTGCATTTTTAGGAGTTTATGTTTATATCTAAATATATAGAATGTTCATATTATATTTTTTAACATCATTCTTAACTAAAAAAATTAAACTCAAAAAAGCCAGACCAAAGTCTGGTTTTTATATTTCCAAAAAATAAAGGGGCGGCGCCTTCGGCGCCGCCCCTTTATTTTTTTATTTTCTACCTTGGTGTGCCTATCCGGATTCGAACCGGAACTGAGGGCTCCACAAACCCTAGTGCTAACCATTACACCATAGGCACCATACTCTAACTTTTTGTTAGACTACTATTCTAACAAAAAAATACGAAAAAATCCACCTGTCAAATCAAACTTCTAAATATTTCTCAAATCAAATTTTTAACTTACTCCATTATCTATTTCCCCTTCATAAATTATATAATCTACTTTTTCAAAAATGTCTTTATCTAGATTTTCGAGATTTGTCATATAACTTTCCCCTGACTTGTTTACTGAAGTTGTTACAAATGGAGCATTTGATTCTTTTATAAATTCAGTAAACCACACATCCGGAATTCTCACCCCTACACTTTGATTATTATCTTGTGGATTGATAGCTGTAGCTATAGAATTTTTATTTTTTAAACTTAAGAAAAATGTATATGGTCCAGGAAGTAGTTTTAATTTTTCTTCTGCTTCGCGATTTACTACACAATTTTCAAAAACAAAATTAATATCGGGAACAATAATTGAAAAAGGTTTTTCGTCTCTTTCTTTTATTTCTCGAATCCTCGAAACCGATTCTTCAATCAAAGCATTTGTACCGATTCCATAAATAGTATCAGTTGGATAAATAAAAATCTTACCTGCTTTTATAGCTTCAATAATTTTTTCTTTATTTATTTGAAAAACAGTATTCTTTGTCTATTATTTTATCCATAAATAATTATTCATGAGTTTCGTTATTTTACTGTGCCCCATCTCGGTCTATAACTTTTTTATATAAAGAAGTAAAAGAGTTCTCAAAGAGAGATAAGAAACAAATTAAGTGACACTTCGGTCTATCCCTAATATTGTTGATAGTATCATAACATATTTTTGTTGATATGTATACCTAACCCATAAAACAAATTTATAAAGGTTATTAGGATTTTATTTTTATAATGACTCACCTAGGTCTATAACTAGACAAATGCCAACAAATGCCAATTTTTTGAAATAATAAAATAAGGTGTAGATTATTCTTAGATACCTAGTCAGTATCATAAATATAATAGATAAATATATGGAAAATAGAAAAGAAACAGTAGAAAAAGTAAAAGAACTTTATAGAGAAAATGATGAGGAGATTACAGATGAAAAAGCTGAGGAAGCAACTAATAATTTAGTTGGTCTTGTTAATCTTTTGTTTGAAATGAGTATGACAGAATCAAGAAGAAAAAAGAGATTAAAATCTGAACCAGACGGATTTCCAGTAGACGGTATGTATACATGTTTAGTTTGTAAAAATGGAATAAATGAAAATACTGGTTGGTATAGTTGCTATGGAAACACTTGTTTTAATTGTCTTAAAGCTTTAAAAGAAAAACTCATACCAAAATATATTCTAGATGATAGTAATAGTTACTTTACTATGTATGATCTAAATTCAACTTTTAATATAAAAACTCAACTTGCTAAAAAATATATAAAAGAAGAAAAGCTGATTCCAAGAATTATTTTAGATAATGAGGGCAAATCTTATTATTATATTTTTCTTAAAAAAGAAAATCCTGCTTTAATAAAAAGATATTCTCCTACTAGAAAATCTTACGATAGACATCGTAATAAAAAATTAAAAAAATGGTCTAGAGAGACAGAGAAAAAATTAATTGATGACTTAAGAAAAAATAGAGAAAAACAAAGAAAGCAAATAGTTAGAGATAGATATGGAAGAGAAGTTGTTTTATAAAAATTAATATTTTTATTTTATAGAGATATATTTTAATTTTACTTAAATTTCATAATTCTAGAATTTAAAAGTTTTATAGTAAGAACTTCTTTGCTTACATTATATTTTTTCGATAAGAAATCTAGATTAGAATTTTTATTATAATCCTCCTTAAGGAATTTTTTAGGAACTAATAATTCTCCAGCAAATAAATCGGCTTCTGATTCATTTATTTTTGACTTAGGGTCGTCATAATCATTACAGGAGTATCCTAATAATAAATGTCCTATCTCATGAGCAATTGTAAATCTATTACGAACCCAAGGATGATTTTCATTAAAACCTAAAGTATAAACTTCTTCATCATAGATATCTATTTCTTTTTTTAGAAAACCAGAAACTTCATCCTCTAGTTTATTAGACTTTAAGATTTTTAGATCATAATTATCTTTAAGATAATTTAAAATATTCCATAAGCTTATAGGAGTTTCAATAATCTTACAAGACTTTAATAAATTTGAAACTTCAGCTTCTATAAACTTCTTTCTAGGTTTGTCTTGAAAATTATCTTCTTCCATAAATTATTTATCTAGTTTCAAAATGTTTTGAATAACTTGTTTAGTCTTTGGCGATATAGATTTATCAGTTCTTAAAGCAACTTGAATGTCACCTGTATATTTAGAATCTTTACCTAAGAAAAAATAAATATCTTTATGTAAAACCTCAGCTATCTTTTCTAGATTCTCTGCGGTTATCTTTCTACTTCCCGATTCTATTAAAGATATCGCTGTAGAAGATTCGAAGTTTAAAGCTTTAGCAAGATCGGTCTGAGACACACCTTCTTCTTCTCTTGCTTTCTTTATTTGTCCACCAATAAACTCTGCTTTATTATTATTATTTTTCATATATTTCATATTGATATGATAGCATTTTCAAAATGATTTGACAATATATTTTCAATTTGCTATACTTAATATATCAAAATGATAAATAGATTTTTATTACTTTATTATTTTGATAACCTTTATAAAAACAAATTAATTTAAATTACAAATATATATATAAATATATGAATACATTAATAATTTCATATGATCTTAAAAAGCCAGGGAAAGATTATACGAAAGTGCACAATTATATACAAAGTTTTCCTGAATGGGCTAAACCTTTAGAATCTTTCTATATTATAAAAACTAACTTAACAGCACAGACGGTTATAAACCAACTTCTTCAACATGTTGATTACAATGACAAAGTAATTGTTATAGACGTCAGAAATAACTTTGCTACATGGAATAATCTTCCTTCAGAGATCTCTGAGTGGATTAAAATCAATTTTTAATTATATGCAAACACAATTAAAAATCAGTCCTTATATCCCCAAAAAAGGAAATAAGACTATACGGATAACATTAACGAATATACAATTACACTCATCTGTAAAAAGACAGACACCTTCTGTTGGAAAATCTATAGGTAAATCTATACAAAACAATGAAGAAGGAAGAATATATTTTTCTTCTCCTAAATTTGAAAAAACATCTGAGGAGAATAAAATGAAGATATCTATAGAAGATATAATTTCAAAAGATGAAAATTTAATGAAATTAGTTCAAAATTATCAATCTCAAGGTATACATGTTATAATAGAAATACCTAAAGAGATACCAATATTCTTAGGTAAAGACACGAAAGAATTTTTTGACAGTAAAAACGGAAAAAGAATCTTTCGTAAAATGAAATAAAACAATTGATTAGTTAATCAATGCGTAGTAAAAAGTAGAATAGAGTATCGCCTAAAAACCATGCCTATTCCGCGCAAGAAATAGCAGGATTCGGACCCCTATTATTTCGTGTGTGGAATAGGCATTTTTCTATTTCATACATTTTATTAAAAAATAAATAAATTTAATAAAATTATGCAAAATAAAAATAAAGACCAAAAATTATCTTGGTCAATCACAACAAAAAATGTTTCTCAATTATTAGGCGCATCATACAACCCTCGTAAGATGTCAGAGAGTGAGAGAAGAGATCTAGAAGATTCTATTAAGAACTTTGGAACAGTAGTTCCTATAGTTCTAAATATTGGAAGTAGAGAGAATATATTAATTGGAGGTCATGCCAGAATTTCTATTTACGCCGATCTTGGTATAGAAGAAATTGAATGTATGATCCCCTCTCGTGAGTTAGATGAAAATGAAGAAAAAGAACTCAACCTGAGACTTAATAAAAATACAGGATCTTGGGATGAAGAACTTTTGAAAGCATTTGATCTCAATATGCTTCTAGAAGTAGGTTTTGGAGATGAAGAATTACAAAATATATTTGATGATATAGATTTAGCAGAAGATGACTTTGATTTAGAGAAAGCTATTAAAGCTACCCATATTGATAAAGTAAAAGATGGGGAAATTTATGAGCTCGGAGAAAATAGATTACTCGTAGGAGATAGTACAGATGAAGTTAAAGTTAAAGAATTAATGCAAGAAGATAAAGCAGATATAGTTTGGATGGATCCAAACTATGGTATAGGTTTAGATTACAATAAAGGTTTAGGTGGAAAATCTAACTATGGTGGAACTCTATCTAGTAAAGATGATTCCAAACCAGAAACAGAATACTCTCAATTTATTAATAAGAGTATGGAAGTTGCTAAAAAGTTTGTTAAAGATAACAGTCACTGGTTCTATTGGTCAGATCCAAATAGTATAGGATTAATCCAAAGTTTGTATGATAAGAATAAGATAGAAAAAAGAAGAGTCTGCCTTTGGATAAAATCTAACCAGAACTGTACTCCGAAAATTGCATGGAACAGACTCTATGAACCGTGTATATATAGCACTATTGGGAAACCCTACCTAAATAATAATTTCAGAAATGCTAATGAGATATTTAATCAAGAAGTAAGTACTGGTAATCAAGTCTTAGACGAAGCAGGAGAAATGATAGATCTCTGGCTAGTTAAACGTGATAATGTGCAGAGATATTTACATCCGACCCAGAAGCCTGTAACTCTAAACGAAAAACCCCTCAAAAGATGCTCTGCACCCGGACATATAGTCTTCTCTGGTTTTGCAGGTAGTGGTAGTGATTTAATTGCTTGCGAAACTTTGCAAAGAAAATGGCGTGGAGTAGAAAAAGATCCTATCTTTGCAACTATCATTATTGATCGATGGGAAAAGTTCACAGGTAAGACAGCAAAATTATTAACTAATAATAAATCTAACTAAATATATGATAGACATTAAAGTAAAAACTGGTGAGATATATAAAGTGGGAGAAAATATTATTGCTTGTGGTGATTCTCTTGATAAAGAATTTGTAGAGAAAGTTATTGGAGAGCACAAGATTAAGTGTGTACTTTGCGATCCTCCCTACGCCGTAGCTTATGGTAAAAATATAATGAATAATATTTCTAAAGATAAAGAAATATTAAATGATCATCTTCAATCTGAGGATGAATACAAAGAATTTACTAAAGGTTGGTTATCTTTAGTTCTTCCTCATCTTACCGAATACAATGCCTGCTATATATTTAATTCTGATGCAATGTATTCAGCTTTAAGATTAGCTATTAAAGAAGTAGGTCTTTATTATTCTCAAATGCTAATTTGGGTTAAAGGACAACCGGTTATGGGTAGAAAAGATTATCTTCCTCAGTTTGAATTGATAGCTTATTCATGGTTTGGAAAACATAAGATGGAAAGGAGTAAAGCTAAAAGTGTACTCTTTTATCCTAAACCTCAATCATCTAAACTTCATCCAACAATGAAGCCTATTGGATTATTAAGAAAGATTATTCCAAACTCTACAAGATATGGAGAATATATCTATGACCCATTCTTAGGTAGTGGATCTACTCTTATAGCCTCTACAGAACTTGGTCGAAAGTGTATTGGAATTGAGATAGAACCTGAATATGTAGAAGTCTCATTGCAGAGAATAGAGAAACTAACAGGTCTTACTAGAGTAAAGATTAATTAATAAATTTATGAAGGAAGCACCTTATAAATCTCAAGATTTTGAAAGCTATGTTCTTTGGAAGAGTCTTCCTTCTATTTTGCGTGGACAGCCAAGAGCTATTCTAGAAAAACAAGGAATTGATGATGAACTAGCATTAGAGTTATTACAAGTAAAAACTCAAAAAGAGTTTGCTATTAAATTTGGAATTAAAGATGCAGGAACTCTTACTGATTGGAATAAAAGAATAGAAAAGGAAGGACTGCTGAAAGAGATTAATAGTTGGGCAAGAAAACTTACTCCAAATGTTGTTCATTCACTCTATAAAAATATTATTAAAAACGGTAAAGCTCAAGAAGTCAGAGCTTGGTATGAATTAATTGAAAACAATAATTAAAATTATTACAAATATTAATTTAAAAGAAATAAATGAAATACTTTCAAAAACTTTAATAGATGTGGTTGAAAGAAAAGTATCTTTAAAGCAAGCCGATATGATAGCTAAACTAGCTACTGCCCTATCGAAAAATATATCAAATACAGAACTCGAGGATAGGATTCAATTATTAGAAAGAGTATTAAAAGAAAGAATATAAAATATATGAAAGGATTAACAAAGATATTAAATAAAGACACATTATCTGGTAAAGACAGAGCTTTACTTTTAATTTACAGTAGTATAGAAAAAGAAAAGAATGGAAAAGCTATTCTAGAAGAACATGATATTACAGCAATTAGAAGTTTTAATGATATTAAAATAAAAGGACCAGATGGTAAGTTAAATTATTTTAAAAGAAATAGAGTTATTGATGAATTCAATCTATACATTGAAAACATGAATAGTTTTCAAGAAGTCAGAGCTCAAATAAAAGTTATCTATTTAGATTTACAAAATAGGATCAATAAAGTTGGAAGAGTAATTGATCATTTTGTCTGGAAAGAAAATCCTGATTTTAAAAATATTGATAAATATATATTAGAAGAAGAAGGTGTCTTAGATCTAATCTTAGATAATACATATATAGTCTATGAAGATCTTATTAATGAGATAGACGATAAAGAAAAGAAAGCTATTGAAGAACTGATTAAGAATCAAGAAATAGAGATCGTAAACAATAAAGACGGAATATCTCTCATCACTGGTAGGAGTATATATAACCTAAAAAGTGAGCATGAATTCAAAAAGGATTACTTAAACGAAATTGATAAGTTAAAAGATTTCTTTAAGATTATTTGGTTTATAAAAGAAAGAAAAATAGAAGAAGATTATTCTAATTTCTTGAAATTTAAAAACATAATGGAAAAAGCTTCAGAATTCTTTGAAATAGAATTAGATGGAGAAATCAAAGAATACATAGAAGAATTAGAAGATGATTTTAGAAGTATGAATATCTCCTTATTATACATCTTTGAGAAATCAATTAAAAATTGTGTATCTTTATCTATACCGCTAGAGATAGATTTTGATAAGATACTGCTAAGAAATAATATTGAAACAGAAGATTCTAAAATCTATCTAAAAGCTTTAGATCTTTTGAAAGATATATTTATAGATTAGTTATTTCTTCTTTCTTTTCTTCTGTAAGAACTTCCACTTTTTCTTCTTTTGCTTTTGGTATAGATTTAGTAGTATTAGTCTTCATCTTTGGTTTTGGGACATCTAAAGCTAAAACTATTATTTGATAAATAGAATCTAATATATCTTCATTAGAAAAATTAACTCCAGTTTTAGTTTTAAGATTCTTTTTAAGAAGTTTGATAACTGATTCATCAAAAAGATATTTAGATAAAGATAATGGAGATAGACTATCTATCTTTTTCCAATATTCATCTAAAAGATTTTTATTAATAGACTTTTTAGTTATTAATTCAAATAGATTAAAACATTCTTTATAACTAGAATCATTTAATAAATCTATATCAAATACTAATTTAGAAAAGACTGGTTTAGCAAACATTACTTTGTATAATTGAAAATTACGACCATTTAAAAGTAATATCCAATCAATACCCTCACCTGCGGCATAACCTAGACTTTGTCTTAAATGACTATCACTTAATTTTGTTCCCAGTGATTTTACTTCAACGACTATTTTCTTTTTCTTACCTATTTGGATAACATAATCAGCATAACCTCCCCCTATCTCATATTCTGTTTTGATTTCTTCATTTGGAATATATCCTAAGACATTTCTTAGAAAATCATTAACTAAAAGTCTAGTTCCACTCTCATTAAGTTTTGGATTATTTTTAAATGCTATAGTTAGTTCTTTTTTATAATCCTTGATTTCATCTTTAAAAGTTTTCATATGATTAATTTTTAGCTTTATCTTTTAATTCATCTAAGACCTTTTTTAATTCATAAGGTTCAGAGATATATTTTAAAACTACTTCTTTACCTCCTGTCCCTGCTGTATCGATAGCGATAGCTCCAGTCTTAAAAATAACTCTATCTAAAAATGGTTCTCTGATAAGAACATCAGTAATCTTATGATAATCAATACTTACTAAACTTGTAGAAAGCCAACCTTTGTGTATTAAAACTCTTTTATTTGTAAAAGCGTAAGCATTTGCTCTTTTGATATAGAAAAGGAAATAGAAAAGATGAAAAATTAAAAATGGAATTCCTATGAAAGCAAAACTTAAAAGACCCCATATTATTATTCCAGCTATTAAGCTTATCTTTATATATTGCCCACTTATAGAAAATTCTTTTTCTATAACTTCATCTTTTGACAAAACTTTTTTCCAAACATTTTCGTTAGTTGTTTGCATAAATTTGTAGCGGTTTTAATTTTTAATATCTAAATGAGTCTCTCTGACAAAAGACTCTCCACCATTGCGATTCTTGTTTCCAAGAACCCATATCCGTTTCCAGATATGACCGCTACAGTGACTCTGATGGAGAGTCTTTTATACTGTAGCGGATATTTTCTAACCATGCCTAGCAAATGCTAAGTTTAGGCTATTTGTAATAATATTTTAGCATAAATACGAGAGTATTTATAGCATTGTGTATCTTAGCTTAAATAAAGGAAAAATAATAACGTGAATGCTAAGATAATGCTAAAAAAAGAAAAACTATCCCTCCACAACTTGTCTGACTTTTTCTGCTAGTTTTTCCGAAAATTCTTTTATATTAACATTTGCTATATTATCTGAATAAAATGTTTTAACATGCTCAGTACCTGAACCTATACCAAGCCCAATAATATGAACATCTTTTTCCTGTTCTATCTTTTTTACTATTTCTTTCAAATCATATCCTTCATGCTGTGGAGACTCTACTGGAACACCATCAGATAGCACAAATAATATTTTCTTTTTTTCTTCTCTATTTTTTATTTTCTTATACATTTCGTCCACAGCCCATCCATCATCATTATAATCTGCTCTACCACCACTATGATTATCAACTTCACTTAACATATCTTCTGTACCCTCTCTAAGATCATCAGTATAATCTTCGTCAAATTCTTTATATTCATATAGTCTATCATTAAATCCTGCCACAGATAATTTAATCCCTATATTTCTAAGAGCTTCGCAAAGGACTACTACAGCCTTATAAGTTTCACTGATTTTCGTACCACTCATACTTCCAGATAAATCTACCAATATTTGAATTGCGTAGTCTTTTTCTAAAGGTAATTCTTTTTTCATAAAAACGTTTAGACTGTCTACTCCTGTGGCTTCACCTCTAATTTCTCTTTTTACGTCTATCATCATTCCACTTCTATAACCAGAATTCCAAGCGTTTCTTTTTCTCTCAATAAAAATATCTCTTAATTCATTTTCTAACTTAAATATTATGGGAGATACATCTTCAAGAACCTTTTGGTAACTATTTTGTCCATTATATTTTTCTCTATCAAAATCTTTTTTAGCTTTTTCAATAGCTTCCTTTAAAGCTTGTCTCATTTTATCTCTTCTTTCTCTCTCATTATCTTTTGAGTAATCTTTTTCTTCTCTTTGAGATTTATCATCTTTGGATTTTTCTTCCGAATCACTACTTGTTTCTTTCTCTTTTTGTAGTTCAGCTTTAGATTCTAAGTATTCATTCATCTCTTTCTCTATTTCTCTAATTATTTGATCTGCTTTTTCTTTTATTTCTTGATCAGACATTTTAGAAGGATTGGATTTATTATCTTGAATATCTGGATCACTTAGAGTAGAGTTTACATCTTGTTGTGAATTTTCATTTTGTTTATTAGATTTTTCTCCATCCATATTATCAGGTCTTTGTTCTTCTTCAGTCTTATTAGAATTATCTTTAGTTTCACCTTCTTTACTTTGTGGTTTCCGATTATCTTTTTCACCCTCTCCAGAATTTTGCTCTTTATTTACTTCTTGATTTTTATTTTCACTTTTTTGATTATCATCTTGTCTTATTTTATCTTCTGTGTCCTTTGTATCTGAATCAACTAAAGTTTTAAAAACAGGCCAGACTTCTTCTAGATTTATTTTATATGACTCTCTAGCATACTCTTGTACGACTTGCTCTCCATCTAATTTTTCTCCATTTAACAGCATACCTTTCTCTACCTCTTTTCTAAGTGGATAAGTTAGCCAACTTCTTCTTGCAGAACTAAGAGTTTTTTCTACCACTTCTATTACTTCCTTTGGAAGTTCTTTGTCTATTTCTATCTTTTCTCCTTTTGTCTCAGCAATCCATTGCTTTATGTATTCAAGTCCTGCTTGCATGAATCTGGGGACTCTTCCAACTTTTTGTTTTGCTTTTTCTTTCATTTTTCTTTCAAATTCAGCATCGAGATCATACGAAAATATCATCTCTTGCTTAAACTTTGGTACATTGTCGGCGACATAGTTATTCATCCTAGGATCTTCTATTGCATTCATCATAGAAGAAAACCCTGGTTGATTCCATATTTCATCTGGAATGATACCTATAACCCTAGAAATTTTTCTATGTCCAGCTTCATGTTGAATAACAAAACGTAGATAATCAATTGGTTTTTCCAATAAATCTTTTGCGTCACACCTCACAATATTATTCTTAAAATCCCAATGCCAACCTTGACCCTCATTAACCTCTACCTTCATACTTACATCAGTTGCTACCATTCTACAAAGTGGAGTCAACAAAGATAATCTTTGTTTTATTATTTTTCTGTCTTCATAATTAAAATTATCAAGAATACTGTGTTTTTTACCAAAAGATTCTAATCTGTCCATATTAGCTTGATTATAACATACTAACCATAATCTTATTCTAGATAAATAGATCTTTTAATTTTATAACAATTGCCCCATTTTAAAAGACCTTTATATGAATTTTTATTATTTTCATTTAGGTTTTTTACCATCTTTATTTTTGTTGTCTTTCTTAGGATTCTGTATTTTGGGAAATTTATAAAACCTAGAAAATCCATTCCACTATAGACTGTCCTAATAATTTCCTTATGTACTACCAAGTGTAAATGTTCAAGACAAAATGTTTTTAATATATATCTAAATTCTTCTGCTTCTTGAAGAGAATCAAAAAAACATACTATATCATCTGCATACCTAATATAATATTTAATTTTACAAATATGTTTAGAGAAGAAGTCCAACTCATTTAAATAAACATTTATAAATAATTGGGAAGTTAGATTTCCTAAGGCCAGTCCTTTTTCTTGGCTAAATATTATCTCCCTACATAAATTGATAATATCTTTGTCAGAAATATATTTTGATAATATCTTAATTAAAATATCTTGATCTATACTCTGGAAACACTTTTTTATATCAAACTTCAAAACCCAAGCTTGCTTTGTATAATTCAGAGTTATCTCTCTAGAAAATTTTTCATATCTAAGTATAGCTTTATGTGTACCTTTAAATTTCCTAGAACTATAGGAATCATAAATAAATCTTTTATCAAAATAATCGTATAAGAAATTATATACCAATTTGTGAACTATTCTGTCTATAACAGTAGCTTTATTAATCAATCGAGTTTTTGTATCGACTATTTTAAAATTTGTATAAGGCCCATGTTTATATGAATTATTTTTCAAATCTTTAAATATATCAAATAATTGATCACCAGATTTAAAATAAAATAAATTTACGTCTTTCTTATTTGATTTTCTTCGTAAAAAAGATTTGAAAGCTAAATTTAGATTTTCAAAGGTTACGACTTCTTCATAAATCTTTGTAAAAATATTTTTTGGGGAACTAGAGATGCTATAATTATTTACAAACAAATTATATTTTTTATGATAAAAGAAAAAATGGACAAAGCTGGAATTCTCCCCCCCTCCCCCCCCCCGCAATTGTCATCAAATTGCAAAATGTTTATATCCTGTGGCATGAATATATTATACACTTTCCAAAAATACACAGATATAGTCTTGGTGCAAAGATAGATACTCTACTAATAGACATAATCGGTGATGTATCATTAGCTTACTTTACAGAAAAGAAACAAAAATTACTGTATGTACAAAGAGCTATAAGAAATAATGACACGTTAAAAATACTACTTGGAATATCAAATAAAATATCAGCATTGGATGATAAAAAATATTTCGCTATACTAGAAAAGATTATCGAAATAGGTAAAATGCTTGGAGGGTGGAATAATCAATTAATATCACAACAAGAAAAAGAAAACTCCCGTAATTAATTTACGAGAGAAAGATAATGATTTGCGAACGAAAAGGAAACGATACTTATCATTCCAATCGTCATCCCAATTGTTGGCGTTCAAGTTGCGATTGTCACCATTCCAGTTCACGATCGGAACCT
>JBDHUS010000002.1:0-51848 GCA_039809325.1 Minisyncoccia bacterium
GCCGTCGGTTCTCAACCGATTAGTTCCATTCTGGTGCCCAGGAGAGGACTTGAACCTCCAAGGATTTCTCCACTAGTTCCTAAGACTAGCGCGTATACCAATTCCGCCACCTGGGCAATTATTTTTATTTATGCATTTTAACATAAAAAATAAAAACTTAAAAGAAAAATATTTATTTAAAAACTACTTCATTTTAAAGTCAAATTATGTTAATATATGAAATAATAATTAGCCCTTATAGCTCAGTCGGTAGAGCAGTTGCCTCTTAAGCAAACGGTCGTAGGTTCGAATCCTACTGAGGGCACAAAAATCATTAAAGATGTTTTTTAATGTCTTCTAAATTACTAAGATCTTTTTCAACCCAAAGTACGTTTATATTTGATTTTTCTAAAACTTTATCAACAAACTTATCTCTTCGTGTTCTTCCTTCTATACCATGTGTATGATCTAACAACTCTATTGCTAATTTTATTTTAAAATCTTCCTTTGTAAATAAACCAAAATCTAAAGTTTTCCTACTAACTCTATTCCATAAGTACCACCAAAAACTTCTGTTCTTCATATTAACCAAGTATAAAAGGCTCCCCAAATTTACTTGTGGGACAATATAATACTTACCTTCATACTTATCCTTAACCAATTCTTCCAACTTTCTAAAAAGTCTCATCTCTGGAGCCGACAGATAATGATACTTTCCTTTATATAATAAAAATCTATTATCTTTATTTTTCATATATTTGAATATATGAAAATTATATCATACTGGCTAGTTTTTTATTTTATACTTTGATTTTCGAGATATCCACCCCTTCACTTTTTAAAAGCTTTAATTTTTCTTTTATTCCTCCTTTTCCCGAATATCCTCCAAGCTTCCCGTCACTCCTTATAACCCGGTGACACGGTATAGATACCAGCAATTTATTTCTCCCAACCGCAGTGCCAACTGCTCGCACTGCATTTGGTAAACCAATCCGATTAGCAAGTTCTTTATAAGTCACAACTTCACCTTTCTTTATTTTTAATAATTCACTCCAGACTTTTTTCTGAAACGAAGTTCCGTCTTGATAAAATTTATTCATTACTTTTTATTACTTTTTTAAGAAAGTCATTTATAAAAACAGGATCAGTTGATCTAAAAGCTGCAGCATTAAAATGTCCACCTCCAGAATATTTTTTAGCTAAAATATTTAGATCTGTTTTTCCTTGTCCCCTCAAACTAAACTTTAATTCACCTTTCTCAAAGGTATAAATAATAGAAAATTTTGATTTTGATTTTTCAGCAAGTCTATGTCCAAGTTCATTTTTAAATACACTACTTGCGTTTATAGCATATACATCATGCCCATCAAAATTTATAAGTACAGCATTTTCAAGCTGATCATTAATTTTTTGTAAATATCCAGTTTGTAAAATTGTTCCGATATTTTTAATCTCCAAAAACTTATTTTTATCTTCTAAATCCTTTTCAGCTTTTTGAAAAATTTTAAAATCAAAATTTAATGTATAAATATATGAAAGAATTTCCTTTTCAAATTTTTGACTACCCCAATTATATGTATCGCCCGCAGAAATGTATTTAATTATCTTAGGAATTTCTTTTTTGGAAAAAAAGTATTCGTGAGCGAGATATGCGCCTGACACTCCATCTCTAAAAATAGACCCTTCCAAGGATTGCACCAAATCTTTTGCGCCAATATGATGATCTATAACTATTATTTTTTTAACTGTTTTTTGAACCTTTTTTAATTCTGTTTCTTTTAAGCAAAAATCAATAAAATATATTTCTTTGTCTTTTAGATCATTTATTTTTACTTTTTTACTTTTTAAAATATCTTCACCACTTGCAGTATAAGAGAGTGGAATATACTGTGCCTTATCTTTAAACTTTTTCCACGCAGTATATGCTGAAGCAAAGCCATCAGTGCAATGCTCGTGATAAAAAATAATAATGTCTTTGGTTATTTTAGTCATAAATTTTTATAAAAAAATTATAGCATGAAAAAGTTTTTTATGTTAAAATGACTTAAATCTTAAGATATAGCTAAAGCTATATACTCAAAAATAAAATTATGGCAAAAGACAATATTTACAGAAATAATGATGAACAAAAAAATATATCAAGTACTTGGGGAGAATCAGTTCTCTCTTTTCAAGATTTAACTTTTTACTATCATGAAAATAAACCAATATTAAAAGAGGCAAATTCAAATATTCGTCGCGGACAAAAATTAACTCTAATGGGTCAAAATGGAGCTGGAAAATCTACCCTATTTTCTTTAATAGTTAAAGAAAATAAACCAGTAGAAGGCAGAGTAATAATTGGAAATGATTTAAAAATTTCTCTTGCAAAACAATTTATACCGCATTCAAAATGGGAAAATACTGTTCGTGAATTTTTAGAAGAAGCATTTCCTGAAAAAGTTTATGATATAGATAAGAAGGCCGAAGAAGTTTTTGGAATTATAAATCTACATCCAATTCATAAAACAAAAGATATAAAAACAAAAAAAGATGAAGCGCTACACTTGCTTGAAAAAAAAATAAAAGAACTCTCTGGTGGACAAAAAGGTAAATTACTTATAGCTCAAGCTTTAATATCAAATCCAGATATACTTTTACTTGATGAACCTACCAATAATCTTGATAAAGAAGCTGTAAAAATGCTTACAGAATTCATGAAAAATTATACCGGTACTGCAATAGTGATTTCTCATGATGAAAACTTTTTAAACTCTTTTACACACGGAATACTCTATGTAAATACTCAAAATAATAAATTAGAACAATATGTAGGAAATTATTTTAAAGCACTTGATGAAATAAAAAGACAAATAGAAAGAGAAAAAAGAGAAAATGCACAACTTGAAAAAAAGATACAAGAAAATAAAGATAAAGTAAACTTTTTTGCACATAAAGGAGGAAAAATGAGAAAGCTTGCTGCAAAGCTCAAAGATGAATATGAAGAAATGGAAGATAATATGGTAGATGAAAGAAAAGAAGATAGAACAATTCGTAATTTTAATATTAAAATAAATGAAGATGAAAAAGAAAAGCTTGGTGGAATAATAATAGAAATAGATAAATTAAATCTTTTAAAACACGGTGAACCTATAGATGTAAATATAAAAAAGATAGAACTTCGAAAAGGAGATAAATTACAAATAATAGGACCAAATGGTATTGGTAAAACTACTTTACTTGAAAGAATTGCTAAAAAAATAGCAACTGGTATAAAAATAAAAGAAGGAATAAATATTGGATATTATAGACAAGATTTTACTACTCTTGATTTTAATAATTCAGCATATCAAGAACTTTCAAAAGCTTCTAGAAAATTAGATGATCATAATTTAAGAAGTACTGCTGCAGGATTTCTTTTAAGTGGAAAAGAATTAGCTACACAGGTATCACATTTGTCAGAAGGGCAAAAAGGACTTTTAATGTTTTGCTATTTAACTTTACTTGAGCCAGGAATACTTATTTTTGATGAGCCAACAAATCATATTAATTTTAGACATATTCCCATCATAGCAGAGGCTATTAAGAATTATGAAGGTGTTGTGATAATAGTATCTCATGTTAATAACTTTGTAAGACAAATAGGTGTAAATCAAATACTAGATTTAAATAAACTTACTAATTAATTGCCTCAAAAATAAAATCTTCTTTTATTTCTTTAAATTTATCTAAAGCCATATTAGCTAATTCCATTTTTGCTTCTTCAAGTTCTTTTAAATAAAGTTCTCTTAAATCTTTAGTTGGAATATCTTTATCTAAAATCAATCTCTCTTTTATTTCTTTTTCTAAATATTCAAATTGATTAATATAAAAATTTTCAACAGATTCTATCTTTTTGTCTAATTGCATCAAGATAAAAATATTATTCTCAAAAAAACTTTTTAACCCCTGATCTTCTTCTTTTAATTTATTTAATTCCATATTTTTATTTTTTATATCTTTCTCCCATACCAAAAGTAAATAATAAATTTAAAAATCCTAATAAACCACTACCTTTTTTATTTTCTTTATTATTATTTTTGGAATAATTTTCATAAACATTATCAATACTTTCTCTTAAATAATCAAAACCTTCTTCTTTGACTTTATTTATAAATTCTCCTCTTACTTTTTCATACCCTTCTTTTGAAGAAAGCTCTGCTTCTCTATTTATTCTCTCTTTATCTTTTAATACTTCTTTATTCTTATCTTCTAAATCTACTTTTACTCTTGAGATCTTATCTAAAGATTTAATTTTTGACTTTAATTTCTTTATTTCTTCTTTATCTCCAGCAAAATTTCTATTCTTCAAAAACTCTATACGTTTTTTATAATAAATAAGATCTTTTTCTATATATATAGAATATCTTCTTCTCATAGCTTCTGTTTTAGAAGCTTCTTTTATTTTTTCATTTCTCATTTCTATTTCTTTTTCAGCATTATCTCTCATAGAAAGCTTATTTAAAATCTCTTCTCTTACTAATGGTCTTTGTAAATCTTCAAACATATCCAAAGTCATTCCATAATTTTTGATTATTTCTTCTTTAGATGGAATTCCGTTATAATCATGTAGGTCTTTTTTTATATTTTCTATATCCTGAAAACGTTGAAGTATCATTTCTTTTTCTTTTTCTTTTCTTTCTTCTTTATTTTTTATATTAGACAATATTTCTAAATTCTTCTCGCCTAAAATTTCTGCAAAATATTTATCATTTAAAGTCTTTACTCTATCTACATAAAGATTTCTTATATCTTTTCTTTCCTTTTTTAATTTTCTTGCATTCCATATCCTAGATAAAAAATTATCTTCTTTGGCCTTAAATTCTTCTGGAAAATATTCTCTACCCACAAAGTACTCTCTTTCTTTCTTCTTTGCTTTATATTCTTCTTCTTTTTGTCTATTTTTTTCTTCTTTTTCTCTTCTTTTTTGTTCGTTAATCTTCTCTTCTCTTATTTTATTAATATTTTTTGCTCTTCTCTTTACTTCTTCTTTGTATTGTTTTTCTTCTTGCTTTTTATTATTTCTTTCCTCTCTTAATTTTTTAAGTAATTTACTATTTTCTTCCATTTTTTCAAAAAAATTGTTTTCATAATTATACATTTTTTGATCAAACTCTTTAACTTTATCTGTTGCTTTATTAACTACTTCAACAAGTATGCCAGTTTTTTTTCTTACTATACCACTTATTTTTGAAAAAAAATTTTTTGCTTTTGATTTTGAATCATCCGAAATATTCATATCATCAATGATTTCTGATGTTTCTTCGTCTACTTTTAATTCTATTTCTGGTAAATTTTCTTCTAATCCTAGATTACTTTCTATTTCTTCTACTTCTTTTATATATTCCACTTCTTTATCATCTTGTTTTTGTTCTTTTTGATTTTTAAAGTAAGAATCTACTAAATATTTACTATTTAAACGAGCTAAAACATTTGATACTTCTCTTCTGCTATTTTTGTCTTTATTTACTTTCATTCCTTTAGCAGACTCTTTAAGCCTTCTTACAAATCTACTATTCTTTTCTTTTTGTGGTATTCTTCCCACTTTTTCCTCTCTATTAAATCCTTCCATATATAGATAAATTATATCATATAATTTGGCTGATTTTTAAATAGAGACATAAAAAGCAAAAAGATAAGAATAAATTTATATATAGTAATTTTGTTAAAAATATGATAATATAATATTGTAAGTTCGCTCGGACTAGCTTCAATAAAAATTATCTCTATACAAGTTTTAGTTTGATGTGTGGGTATAGGAAAAGCTTCACTTACGTGTTATAAAAATAATTAAAAAAATAAAATGCAAGAAAACAAATTATACGTTGGAGGTATATCTTATTCCGCAACAAATGAGGACTTAAAAAAACACTTCGAAACAGCAGGAGAGGTTAAAGATGCTGTGATCATTATGGATAAAATGACTAGAAGATCAAAAGGGTTTGGTTTTGTAGAAATGACTTCAAAAGAAGATGCTCAAAAAGCTATTTCTATGCTCCATGATAAAGAATTTCAAGGAAGAAAACTTACAGTAAATGTAGCTCGTCCTATGGAAGCTAGAGAAGAAAGACCAAGAAGAAATTTCTAATCTTTCAAATCTATAAAATAAAAACACTCTATGATTTGTAGAGTGATTTTATTTTATATTTTATCCCAATTATTTTTATTAATAGCATTTGTAGCAGCATCTGTCTCGGCTTCTTGTTTACTTCTACCTTCACCTTCTGCTATTTTATCAATACCAAAATAAATTCCTACAATAAACTTTTTATCATGATCTGGACCAGATTCAGATAATACTTTATAGCTTGGAGTAATAGATAATATTTCTTGAGATTTTTCTTGTACAAAGCTTTTAGCATCTTTATATTTTCCAGCTCTGATAATATCATCTGTATGTATTAGTAAAGTCTTCTCTATAAAATCCTTAGCATCATCATATCCTTTATCTAAAAATACAGCCCCAATAAAAGATTCATATGTATCTGCAAGTATAGAAAGTCTAGCTTTACCAAAGTCTTTACTTTCACCTTTTGAGAGAAATAAATAATCATTAAAATCTAAATTTTTAGCTATTTCACTAATTGATTTTGTATTTACAAGTGCTGCGCGATAACTAGTAAGTTCGCCTTCTGCTAAATCTTGAAATTTATGATAAAGAAAATTAGTAGCAACAAGCTCAAGCACTGCATCACCTAAAAATTCCAATCTTTCATTATGTCCTAGCTTTACTCCACTATTTTCATTAATATATGATCTATGTATAAAAGCTTGTATTAGAAGATTTTTGTTTTTAAAAAATATACCTATCTTATTCTCTAAATGAGAAAAATCTTTATCTTTTTTTTCATTTTTATTATTTATTACTTTTTTATTTGCCATAATTCTTATTTATCTTCTCTATTCCTAAAGATACAATAGGCTTTATATCTTCGTAGATTTTTAAATTTTCTATTTGATCAAGTGAGAACCATTTTGCTTCAAGAAGCCCAGTATTATTTTCTTCTAATTTTAAGGGCTCATATTTACCTTCCGCTAAGAAATATGATACATGTTTTTTAATTTTTTCTAAAGGCTTTTTAAGATCTTCTTCTGTAAGTTCTTCTTTTTTCTTTACATTTGCTATATAAGTATTTTCTTGTAATTTGTCTTTTATTACTACATTTATACCTATCTCTTCTTTTATTTCTCTAATAGCTCCAACTCTAATATCTTCATCTTCTTCTAATTTTCCTTTTGATAAAGTCCAAAACCCAAATATATCTTTTACAAATGCTAAAAATACTTTTTCTTGATAGATAGAATATACTAAGCATCCTGCTAAATTTATAGTTTCTAAATTATTTTTTTTTTTGCTTTTTTCTTCCCTTCTTGGCTCACCCATTTCCTTATAAATAGTACCAAGCACTCCATTTACAAATTTATGTGAGGAATTGCTACTATAATTTTTAGCAAGCTCTATAGCTTCGTCTATTGCAACTTTTGGAGGAACTTTTTCTCCATAAAATAGAAGTTCAGCTAGACCAATTCTTAAAATATTTCTATCTATAGCATTTATTTTATCTAAAGGCCATTCAGGAGCTGCACGAGAAATAATATCATCTAAAGTAGACAACCTCTCTTGTATATTAGTAAGTAAATCTAGAATAAATCCGTCATCTGAAGTACCAGCAAATTCATCGACTTCCCTATCTATAATTTTTTCTAAATCTTCTTTTTTAATATTTAAATTATCATTAATATCTAATTCATAAAGAACTTGAAGAGCGATACCTCTAGCTAAATGTCTATTTATAATCATATTTTTATTTTTACTGATTAAAGTATAACATAAAAATAAAAAAGAAATTAAATTAGGACTATACCGTCCCAATTTATAAATTATAAAACTTATAAAACCACTAAGCGGTCTTTGCTTTTACCTTTCTAACCATTCTTCCTTTATACATTCCACAATTATCGCATGCTGTATGAGTATAAATCATAGCTCCACAATTTTTACATCCTACTAAATTAGCCTTTTTCAAAGCGTGGTGACTTCTTCTATTTGCGCTGTGAGCTCTTGTATGTCTCATTCTTACTACCATAAATTTGTATATATTATTAATAAAAATAATATCATTTTTTTATAATTTTTGCAAATTAAAAAACCTACATATGTAGGTTTTCAATTTTATTTTACAGCAAAAGATATGATATTTTTATCCTTAGATCTAGGACTTATCTTTTCTTGAACACCTTCTCTGTTCAAAAAAATGGTTTCTGCAAACACAGAAACTATCTCCATTTCTTCTAAATCTTCTGCTGATCTCCTTACGAAGATCTCAATAGGAGAAGAGTTGGCTCCATTATAGAGCTCTTGATTTAAAACGATGTTTAGAAAAACATCATTTTGATCTGTAATTTTTTTCCCTGGCATAAAAATGCCATTTAATTTATAAAACAAAGTATCTATAGACTTTGTCTTATTTATTTTTATTTCTAGGGAATATAAAAGCTGTTTCCCCCCCACCCAATTATTTGGATTGTATATAAAAAAGGTTCCTATCTTTTTTACCTCTTTCTTTAGAGCGAGTGGCCCTAAATTCTGAATATTTTCAGCTTTTATATCCAAGAAATAATTCTGTGAAGGATCTCCGAAAATATTATTGTTTTTTTTACAAGAAAAAAAACAAAAAGAAAATAAAATAAATCCAAAAATAAAATAAAAATTTTTCATTTTTTAATTTTTTATGAACGATAAAATATTGTTAACTATATACATTATATCATATTAAATATATATTTGTCAAGAGTAAAAAAGCTTAAAAGACATCTGGTTATTTATGTCAATATATTGCTTTTTAAAATATTTGTTAAAATAACAATATCTTTAAAACTAATTTAGTTTAAAGTATTCAATTTATTTGGATTAAAACTTTAAATATTATGCAAGAAAAAAATATTATTAATGAAATACCTTTTATACATTTAAGAAATCATTCACAATATTCTATTTTAAAAGCTCTACCAAAAATAAAAGACTTAGTTAAAAAAGCAAAATCTTTTAATATGCCCTACTTAGCTCTTACTGATTATAATAATATGTATGGAGCTATTGAATTTTATAAAACTTGTAAAGATAATAATATAAAACCAATACTTGGTGCTGAAATAGATATAAGGAGTTCAGCAAATTCTAAAAAAAAATATAAATTGGTATTTTTAGCAAAAGATAATAAAGGATATAAATCATTAATGACTCTAGTATCTATAGCAAATTTAAAAGATAGCAAAGATCCACATATATCTTTTTCAGATATCAAAAAAAATTTTAATAAAGATTCTGGCTTAATAATACTCTCTGCTGGTGGGGACGGAGAAATTTCTGATATTTTAACAAAAGGTCAATTTGAGAAAGCTAAAAAATATATAGAAGATATTGAAAATATTTTAGGAGAAAATACTTTTTATTTAGAAATAGTTCCTCAAAATTATTTTGAATTTTCAGAAAAAATAAAAGAAAATACTATAAAATTTGCGAAAGAGTTTTTAAAAGAAGAATATAGACTTATAGCTACTCAAAATCCACATTATTTACTAGAAAATGATAAGTCCGCACAAAAAGTGCTTTTTAATATTCATGGTGAAGAAGAAGATGATGCTATTTTTCAATATAAATTTGCGAAAAATGATTTTTCTTTTATTGATACCAAAAAAGCTACAGATTTATTTAAAAATATTAAAGATATTTATAATATAGATTTAATAAAAAATAATTTTAAATTAGCTGAAAGTCTGGATACAGAAATAGAGCTTGGCAAGTGGCACTTTCCAAATATTGCAAAAGATTATGAAAAAGAATTATCTACTGGTCAAACTCTGGATGATGTATTAAAAAGAATTGCTATAGAAGGTATAGAAAAAAGAAAAATAGAAGAAGAAAGAATAAATGAAGTAAAAGAAAGATTATTTTATGAGCTTGATATTATAAAAACAAAAGGATATGCCCCATACTTTTTAGTAGTATATGATATGTTAAAGTATGCTGATGATAATGGAATTCTTACAAATATTAGAGGATCTGTCGCAGGAAGTATGACTACATATTTACTTTTTATTACTAAATGTGATCCTCTTATTTATCAAATACCATTTGAAAGATTTCTAAACCCAGAAAGACCTTCTGCCCCTGACATAGATATGGACTATGCTGACGATAAGCGTGATGAAATGATTAACTATGTACGAAAAAAATATGGAGAAAAAAATGTAGCCCAGATAGGAACATTTGGAACAATGCTTGCACGAGGAGCTGTGAAAGATGTTGCCCGGGCACTAAAATATCCATATTCTCTAGGTGATAGAATATCAAAATTAATCCCTATGCCGAAGCAAGGATTCCCTGTTTTTATTAATAATGCGATAAAAGAAGTCGACGAATTAAAAAAAATGTATGACACAGATAGAGAAGTAAGCATTATTATAGATATGGCAAAAAAGGTGGAAGGATTAGTGAGACATATTGGAGTTCATGCTGCGGGAGTAGTTATAGCTCCTGATGATATAAAAAATTATACAGCTATTCAATATGATCCAAAAGGAGAGGGAAAAATAATTACTCAATATGACATGCATTCGGTTGATGAAAATAATGCAGGGCTTTTAAAATTTGACTTTTTAGGAATTAGAAATCTTACTATTTTAAAAACAGCTATTGATATAGTAGAAAAAAGATATAAAATAAGAATAAATATAGAAGAAATAGATTTGAATGATAAAAAAACTTTTAATTTACTCTCTAAAGGAGAAACTATAGGACTATTTCAACTAAATGGTTCAGGTATGACAAAATTTTTAAAAGAACTAAAGCCTACAACTATTTATGATATAAATGCTATGGTCGCTCTATATCGTCCGGGACCAATAAATAATATTCCAATATATATAGAAAGAAAGCATAATCCAAAACTTGTATCATATTTATATAATGATACAAATTTAAAAGAAATATTAGAAAAAACTTTTGGAGTATTAGTATATCAAGATGATCTTTTACTTATGAGTATCAAAATAGCAGGATATTCTTGGGGAGAAGCTGATAAATTTCGTAAAGCAGTAGGTAAAAAGATACCAGAAGAAATGCAAAAACAAAAAGAAAAATTTATAAATGGTTGTATTACACATTCTTCTTGGCCAAAAGAAAAAGCTGAAGAGCTTTGGGAATGGATAGAGCCTTTTGCAGCATATGGATTTAATAAAGCACACTCTGCATCATATGGAAGAGTCGCATATCAAACTGCTTTTATGAAAGCAAATTATCCTGTTGCTTTTATGACAGCTATACTTTCTGAAGAATCTGGAGATATAGACAAGATATCTGAAATTGTAACGGAATGCCTCCGAATGCAAATAGAAGTATTACCGCCAAATGTTAACTATTCTTTAGGTGGATTCTCTATTGTAGAGAATGAAAATGATAAAAAATATAAAGAGTCTATAAGATTTGGATTGTATACAATAAAAAATCTTGGCACAAATATAGCTAATGCTATCATAAAAGAAAGAGAAAAGAATGGTAAATTTAAAAATTTAGAAGATTTTATAAATAGAATACATCATAAAGATTTAAATAAAAAATCTCTAGAATCTCTTATAATGTGTGGAGCTATGGATGAATTAGGAGAAAGGAATGAAATGCTTTTCAATGTAGATTCACTCTTGGATTATCATAAAAAGCAAGTAAAAGATAATAAATCACAGCACAACTTATTTAATCTTTTTGAAGAAGATATTTCTAGTTTCAAATTAAAAAAGACGGAAAAAGCTACTCAAGAAGAAAAGTTGAAATGGGAAAAAGAATTAATTGGGTGTTATATTTCTGGATCTCCTCTTGATAAATGGAAAGATAAAATACTAGATAGAAATATTAATATAAAAAATATTTTAGACGAGGCGAATGCTGAGGTTTTGATTAATAAAAATGTTCGCCTACCTGTATTAATAGATAAAATCAAAATAACAAAAACAAAACAAGGAGAACTTATGGCATTGCTTAAGGTTTCAGATATTACAGGAAGCTTTGAAGTTGCTGTATTTCCAAAAAATTATAAAAATATAAAAGAAAAAATAATCATAAACACACCCTTGCTACTAATTGGTAAAATAGCTGAAAAAAATGGAGAAAAAACAATGATTATAGAGAAAATAGAAATATTAAAATAATTAAATGGAAATCTTTTGACAAGATTTTATAAATAGGTTATTATTATGAAGGTTTATTCTGGAGCATACCAATATTAAAACTGCTCTAAAATTCTTTAAAATTTTTAAAAATGAAAAAAAATCTATTTTTACTGATTATCCTCTTGACTGCGGCAACTTTTGTTTTTGCTCAGTCCTATCCTGACAACATCTATGGCATTCGTGCTACAAATAGTGGCACAAGTATCATTAAAATGGGTTTTCACCCAAACACTGGTGCTTACAGTGGAAGTTATTCCACTGTAAGAAACATTAATTATTCTGTAGCCTTAGCCTACGCACCCAATGGGTATTTCTACTACATTGATGGTGATTACGGTGAAGGAGATGGAAAATTTGATCTGTATGCTGTAAAGGCTGATGGGTCAACCAGCTTCCGCGTTGTTAATAATTTTGATGCTAACGGATCTTCGGATGACGAATTAGGATTTGTAAGGCTGGGGTCAACCAAGAGTGGACTCTTGGTAATTATTTCCAAAAATGAAGGGAATAATAAAATTTATGCAACTACCGTACAGACAAAGCCTGATGGTACAGTGCAGTCACCCGTAAACAAAGGAGAACTCACCACGTCCGACAATTCTAATAAAAACTTTAAAAATGGGGACTTGGTAATTGACGCAAATGATATGATCTATGTGCTAGCAAATAATGATGGCACACAGACTACGGGGATTTACAAAATATCCGTGGCAGACCTTTCAGGTTCAAAAATCTTAACAAAATCTTGGACGCTGCTTGACCAAAGTGGCAACAAATTTACAAATCGAGTAAATGGGGTTGCGTGGTCTTCAACTGGTTCTCTTTTCATCAGTGATGATGAAGACGTATACTTTGTGGATCAAAACACTGTAAATACTGCTGGTCCTGGTACAGTAAAAGCAAAAAAGGTATCAAAGTCACCTGATGGTCTGACAGACCTTGCTAGCATTTATTGTCCAGAAGAAACAAACTTACCCGTTGTTTGGGGTTCTGTTTCGGCTAAAACAGCCGGAAATAATATTGTGGTTAATTTCACAACAGAAACAGAAACCAACAATGATCATTTTGAACTTCTTGGTTCAAATGATGGAAATAATTTTGTAAAAATTGCTGAAGTGAAGAGCAAAGCCACAAATGGAAACTCTTCAACCGCAATTAATTACGAAATTACGATTCCAATATCTGGAAAAGTTGCATTAGGATTTTCAGTTCTGGGTTTACTTGGTTTTGGTTTAATACCGAACAAGAAAAAGAGACTGACTGCAGGAGTTATTGCGTTTATTATTGCAACACTTTTTGCTTGTAGTAAAAATTCTGATTCAATAAATACCGATTCAGAAACAAACTATAAGTTTGTAAAAGTGGTGCAAGTCGACAAAGACGGGAAGACGTATGCGTCGAAAGTGATTTCTGTAAAAAACTAAAAAGCCTATACAATAGGCCAAAGCCGCTGAGAAATCAGCGGCTTTTTTCATTTGCAAAAATCTTTACTTTTGATATAATGTATTCATCATGAATTGGGTATTAACTATAATCACAATTATCTCTGTATTGTTAGTAATTCTAATACTTCTCCAAAAAACCAACACTGATGGTGCTGGACTTGGTGGTGGGGATTCTCTTGGAATTAATAATAAAAAAAGAGGTTTAGAAAAAACTTTGTTTCAGACTACTATAATAGTTTCTATACTTTTTGTTGTGTTTAATCTTTTTGCTCTATTCGTAAGATAATTTTTATATATTATTTTATTTTACATAAAATGTAATAAAATCTTTTGTATAAACTAGATTGATTAATTTTTAATAAAAAAATGAAAAATCAAAAACAAAAAAAAGAATCCAAAAAAACTACTCCTCTTTCGCTTGAAGATGACATATATAATAGTGATTTGAAAGAAGAAAAGAATAAAGAAGTCGTCAAGATGGAAGCTTATGCTAATGATTTGAAAAATGAAATGTTAGAAAGTGTTAATATAGAATTAGAAAAAAAAATTAAAAAATTAAAAAAGAGACATACATATTCTAATTTTAAAAAACGATGGGAAATTATTAAATCATCATATATATTAAGCTATAAATCTTTAAGTTCTAAAAAAATTTTCTTTTTTTGGATTAGTTTAATGCTAGGATTTGTTTTCTTATTTTTAACTTTAAATACAATAAGTAATAAACTTTTAATTAATATTCCAACTTATGGAGGCTCTTGGAATGAAGGAATTATAGGAGTTCCTAGATATATTAATCCAGTACTAGCATCCTCTTTGCCTGATAAAGATATGACTAAATTAATTTTTGCTGGCCTTCTTAAAAAAGATGTAAATGGAAATCTTGTAAATGATATAGCTAAAAATCTTGAAAAAAGTGAAGACGGATTAACATATACAATAACTATTTCGGATGAAGCGAAATTTCAAGATAATATTTATATTACATCAGATGATATAATATTCACAATAGAAAAAATCCAAGATAAAAATATAAACAGTCCTCTTAGAATAAATTTTGAAGGAGTTACTGTTGAAAAAATAAATGAAAAGACAATAGTATTTCACCTCAAAAAACCATATTTATATTTTGAAGAAAATTTAACTTTTGGGATTTTACCAAAACATATTTTAGGAGAGATTCCTAATGAAGCATTCTTAATATCAGAATTTAATACTAATCCAATAGGTTCTGGGCCTTATAAAATAGATAATATTATAAAAGAAGCTAATGTACCAAAAGAATATAATCTTATTTCTAATAGAAACTATATAGGAGGTAGGCCTTTTATAAATAATTTAAATATATTTATTTATCAAAATACTGAAGATTTATTAAAGGCTTTTAATAATAATACAATAGAAGCTACTGCATATTTAGATCAAAATTATTTTTCTGATATAAATAATAAAGAATATTTTATTACACATAGTAAATTACCTAATATTTTTATGTTATCATTTAACCCAAACAAAAATAAAGCTTTCTCTTCTAGAAATACTCGGCTATTTTTAGAAAATAAAATAGATAAAGATTTCATAGTAAATAATATATTTTCTAATTATGTATCAAAAAAGGACGGATTTTTTGGTGATGAGAATAGTTTGTTTGCCTCACAAGAGACTGATATAAAATTATCAGAAACGGATTTAGAAATAAATATAACAACTGCAGATATTGAAGATTTAAAAAAGGTTGCAAATATTGTTGCGGATGAATGGAGAGAACAAGGACTAAAAGTCAATGTTATAGTTTATAATTTAAATGAGTTGGCTGATATAATTAAAAATAGAAACTTTGAAGTACTTTTATTCGGATTTACTTTAGAAAAAGATACTGATCTTTTTGCCTATTGGCATTCAAGTCAGCGTAATTATCCTGGGCTTAATATAACAAATTATGCTAGTACCAATCTTGATAAAAATCTAGATATTTTAAAAAATAGTATAAATAAGACGGAAAGAAAAAAAGCTTTAATAGAAATAAATGAAGAATTATCAAAAGAATTGCCAGCAATACCAATATACTCAAATAATTTAAACTATATAATAAAGAATAATTCTTCAAAAAAGATGCTAGAAAATAAGATTCCTTATTCTTTATATACTTCAAGTGAAAGATTTATAGATATATATAATTGGTATAAATTAGAAGAAAAGGTTTGGAAATTTACTTTTAATAGAAATTTAATAGAAAAATTATCAAATTTAATACATTAGAAAATCAAAAAAATATGAACATAAATAATAAAAGAAATAATATGAAAAACAATATTAAAAATACAAATATTAAGACAGCCAAGGAACGTGTAAGTAGAAGTAGTTATGCCAATATGAGTAAAAGATCTAGCTCTCGTCCTCCTATTAGAAATAAAAAGAATTCTGGACCAAAATTTGAAACTAAAATATCAGAAGCTACAGAATTAGCACATATACCAATCCTTGCTGAAGACTCTATTAGAATTATTAATTTAGGTGGCGTAGAAGAAATTGGTAGAAATATGAGTTGTATAGAATACAAAGATTCTATAATAGTGATAGATTGTGGATTTCAATTCTCAGAAAGTACAACACCAGGAGTAGAGTGTATACTTCCAAATACTAGATATCTTGAAGAAAATAAACATAAAATAAAAGGTATGCTTATTACTCATGGACATCTTGATCATATAGGAGCTATACCTTATATTTTACCTAGAATTGGAAACCCGAAAATATATTCTCGTCAATTTACTGCACTCATGATTAAAAAGCGACATGAAGAATTTCCACATCTTGATCCATTAAATATAGAAATAATAGAAACAGATGATGTGGTTGAGCTTGGAGATTTTAAAGCTAGATTTTTTGCAGTGTCACATGCTATTCCAGACTCAATGGGCTTAATTATCGAGACTCCTTTTGGAGATATAGTACACACTGGAGACTTACGTCTTGATCATGATAATGGAGTGCCTACAGAAGCAGAAATTGAAAGATATAAAATATTTGAAAATAGAAATATTTTATGTCTTATGACTGACTCTACAAACTGCGAAAATCCAGGATTTTCACTTTCTGATAGAGTAATTTTTGAAAATATAAGAAAAATAATTAGAGATACTAAAGGTAGACTTATTATTGCAACATTCTCTTCACAAGTAGAAAGAATGCTAGAGATTATGAAAATGATTGAAGCATATGGTAAAAAAATTGTAGTAGAAGGGAGAAGTATTAAAACTAATATTGAAATTTCAAAAGCAGCTGGACTTTTAAAGTCTGATCCTAATATTATTATACCAATTGAAGAGATGGAAAATTATCCAGAAGACAGAGTAGTTATACTATCAACAGGAGCTCAAGGAGAAGAGTTTGCAGTCTTAAATAGGGCTGCAAATGGAATGCATAAATATATTAAACTTAATAAGAATACTAGTATTTTGATGTCTTCTTCTATAGTTCCTGGTAATGAAAGAGCTGTTCAAATGTTGAAAGATAAACTATCAAGACGTGGAGCACATATTATACACTATAAAACTTCAGATGTTCATTCATCAGGACATGCTAATCATGATGAATTAGTTTGGATTCATCAAAAGATTCATCCAAAATTCTTTATTCCTGTTCATGGATATCATTATATGTTACGAGTTCATGCTGATATTGAAAGAAGCTTAGGTATGCCAGAAGAGAATATTATTATTCCTGATAATGGTATGATAGTAGAAATACAAAATAAAGGTGAAAAAATAGTATCTTTAAGAGAGTATGCTCCGAACGAGATGTTAATAGTAGACGGGATGAATGTTGGAAAAATACAAGATGTTGTTATGCGTGACAGACAAACACTTGCAGAAGATGGCATGTTTGTGGTTATTGGTGTTATAGATAATCATACTAAAAAATTAAAAAAATCACCTGATTTAATATCTAGAGGATTCGTTTATTTAAAAGAATCTCAAGAACTTTTATATCAAACAAGATCACTTTCTAAAAAAATAATAGAAGAAGAAATAAATAAAAATATAAGTATAAGTATGGATGATATTAAAAATCATCTTAATGAAGCTATTTCTAAATTCTTACTTCAAAAAACAGCAAAAAGACCTGTAATTATCCCTGTAATAATTGTGGTATAATATTATAATAAATAAGCTTTATGAAGGATGATAATAAAAAAAAGCTACTTAGCATAGCTTATATAGCTGTAGTTTTTTTTTCTATTCATTATTTTTCAATATATTATATTTTAGCAAATTTCTTAGACCAATACTTTAATAAAACAACATTAAGCATACTATTTGCTATAGGAGCAATATTGTCAATAATATTATCTCATTTTTTTGGAAGAATCTTAAAAAAGAATACGAATGAAAAAAGTCTGAGTGCTATACTTATAATACAATTTTTAATAACACTTTCTCTCTCTTTTACAAATATATTAAATATTTATTTAATAGCTATATTAGCTATAATTCAATTTGCTTTATTTACTCTTATATGGGTATCTATTAATATTTTTATAAGTGAATTTTCTGATCAAGAAAATATAGGCACAATACGAGGTACAATATTAACTATATATAGCTTTGGAGCTATTAGTGCACCATTTTTAATGTCACAAATTTTTAATTTATTTGGATATTCTTCTTTATTTTTAGTAAGCTCTTTTGCTTTAATTCCACTTTTCTATATAAATAGATCTTTCTTTAAAGAAGTAAAAGAGCCTAAATATAAACACTTTGGCCTTAGAAAGAGTCTTAAAGTAGTATTTAAAGATAAAGATATAAGAGGTGTTATAATATCTTCTTTTTTCTTAAATAGTTTTTTCACCGTAATGAATATATATTTAGTTTTATATTTAACAGAAATTATAGGAATACCTATAGTTCTTTATTTAGAATTAATACTTCCTATATCTTTAATCCCTTTTATAATAGTACCTTATAATTTAGGAAAATATTCTGATGAAATTTTTGGAGAGAAAAAAGCTATGCTTTTTGGAATATTTTTAATGAGCTCTATATTAATTTCTATATATATTTTTAATATAAAAACAACCAATATATTTCTTTGGATGATATTAATATTTTTAGCCCGAGTCGGTGCTACCACTACAGAAACAGAAAATTATGCTTACTTTTATAAAAAAATAGATAGTAGAAATGCAGGCTTAATTGCATTATTTCAAAATATGACAAATATATCTTTTATATTTGTTACATTATTTGGTGCTTTACTTATAGGAATTTTTAATATAAATTTACCTATATTATTTGCTCTTATTGGCATTATGGGCTTATCAACTATCATAATAATATATCATATGAAAGATACTCAAAAAAAGAATGAAAATATAAAGACTATTGAATCTATAAATAAAAAAATGGAAAAAATACCTACTAAGAAATTCCTAGAAAAAGATGACGATAAAAAAATAAAAATCTGGGCATAAAAATATGAGATTAAAGGTAAATTTAGAAAAATATACAATAGAAGAATCAAAGATGGGTATCAGAATAAATAAATACATAAGTGATATTGGTATACTTTCTCGTAGAGAAGTAGATAAATTAATAGAGAGTAAAAAAATACATATTAACGATAGAGTTGCTATTTTGGGAGAAAAAGTAAAAAATGGAGATAGTATTTTTTTAAATACAAAATTTGAGAAACTCAAATATTTTTTATACAATAAAAAGAAAGGGGAAGAGACGGCTTTTAAAATAATAAATAAAATAAGATATGATTCTATTGGTAGATTAGATAAAGAAAGTGAAGGATTATTACTTTATAGCAATGATTATCGTATAGTAGAAGAGCTCTTAAATCCTGAGAATAAATTTGAAAGAGAGTATAATGTAATAGTTAGAGAAAATGCTACCCCAAGAGTAAAAACTATTTTAGAGAGAGGTATTTATACTAAAGAAGCAAATTACTCCCCTGCTAAAGTAGTAAATCTTGATGAAGAAAATAGACATCTTATTAATATAATATTAACTGAAGGTAAAAAACATGAAATAAGAAGAATGCTAAATGCTTTAAATTTAACCATAAAATCATTACGAAGGGTACGATTTGTATTTTTAACTTTAGGAAAAATGAAATCGGGTGAAACTAGAGAATTAAAAAAAGACGAAATAGAAAAACTTTTAAAAATTTTAAATATAAAAAATTAAAAAATCTTTTCCTCTTCTTCTGATTTCTCTATTCTGTCTAAAATAAATCTACCTATATCTACTCCTGAATTTTTTAAAATAAAATCAAAACGAGAATCTTCAAAAATATTTGGTGAAGAATGTATGTCTAAAATTTTTAAAATATATTTTTTTTCTTTATTTTTAATATTTTCTATCAAAACCATATCTATCATTGCATAATTATTTAAAAATAAAGTTTTATGTAAATCATTTACTAAATGCTTAATCTTTTCTTTAATATTATTATCTATAAAAATTAAACTTCTCTTTTCGCAATTATGACCTATTAAACATTTATTTTGTAGTGATTTACTATTAATATTTTTATCTGTTACATCTATATTTAAAACTTCAATTGGGGTTGGTATATATAATTCTTCTCCTCTATACTCTGGTATTGTCGCTACAGAGATATATTTACCCTGTATATGTTCTTCTAATAAAACCTCTCCTTTTTTATTTAAAATACTATTTATCTTCTTAAAAGCTTCTAAAAAAGAATAAGTTACTATACTTTTTTCATTAAATTCATGGTTTACTTCTTTTATGACTATAGGTAAATGAAATTTAGACCAAACTGCTTTTAAATTATGCTCCAAATTATTCTTTTCTCTAATTACTATATATTTTGGCATATCTACTTGCAATTGATCCAAAATTCTCTTAACATTTACTCTATTCAAAAGTGCTGAATAATCATTTTGGAAAATAGGCTTTACATTTAATTTTTTTGACAAATTATGATATTCAGCAAATTTATTATTTGTAAAATCTATATAAAAATCTGTCTTAGAAAAAACTTTATGTGGATCAGAAGGTATTCCTTTCTCAAACCAATTATTCTCTTCATCAATAGAAACATCTATAACATCAATTAAATCTAAATACTTAGATAAAGACAATATTACATTTGCTCCATTTTTCATAGAGCGACGAAAATCACTTGGCCCTCCTCTAATAATAGCTATCTTTCTTTTCTTCATAATATATAAATATTATATCATGAAGTTAAGATTTATAAATTATTAAAATATTCTCTTGTATTTTTATTTGGAGCAATATCTACTACTTCTTTTATAGATAAAATAAGAATCCCTTTCACTATTCTTTCTGGTAAAATATCTTTTACTTTGATTACAATATTTTCAAAAATCTTTCCTTCTTTTAAATAATCACATTCAGCTTTAATCTGAAAACCAAACAAGTCTTTCCAAGCAGCGAATGAAACCTTTTTATTTTCTAAAATATTAGCTAATGTCTTTTGCATAAAATAATCGACTAAAATTATTTTATCTTCTTCAAAAAAAATTGAAGATACTGGTATAACATTGATACCAAAACTACCAAAAGTAGCTAAAGATTTTGCTTCTGCTTTTAATAAAAATTCTTTTAAAAAATTATCCATATATTTTAATATAAATTATGCTTCACAAGATACACAAAGACTATCGCTTTCTGCTAAATATACTTTATAATTTTGCTTTTCTTTATTCTCTAAATTAATAGCTTGTAATTTATTTCTATTAAATTGTTGGGCGGCATTCATGCTATGTTGATAGTAAAGAGATTTTACTTCTGATTCCCAAGCTTTAATATATAATGCATTGATATCTTTTACAGAAGTAGATGGATTTATCATTAAATTTAATGATTGGCCTTGATCTATAAACTTTTGCCTATCTCCTGCTTGCTCTATTATCACATTTTGATCTATTTCTGAAAATGTTTTAAAAATTTCTTTTTCTTCTTTTTCTAAAAAATCTAAATATTGTACAGAACCGTCATTATCTAGAATACTTTTCCAAACTTCATCTGTATTCTTATTTTTTGTTATTAATAATCTTTCTAAAAATTTGTTTCTAAAAGTTACCTTTATCTTTTCTAAATCTTTCACAAAACAATTAGAAAATACTGGCTCAATCCCTTGCGAAACTTGTCCTAAAATGAAAGATGATGAAGTAGTTGGTGCAACAGCTAAAAGAGTAGTATTCCTTCTACCATACCCTTTTAATATATCAGGTTCACCATATTCATTTGCTAAATCTTTTGAAGCTCTATAAGCCTTTTCATTAATTAATTTAAAAATCTCAATATTTAATTCTTTAGCTCTTTTGCTCTCAAAAGAGAGCATGTTATTTTGTAAAAATGAATGCCAACCTAAAACTCCAAGTCCAAGAGCTCTATTTTCTTTTGCAAAATTATAAGCTCTTTCCATGAAAAGAAAAGCTTGCCTGTCGTTAATATTGCTACTATTCTTTTTAGCTTCTAATTTTAAAATAAAGTCTTCTATAACGGCATCTAAAAATACCACCATCGTCTCTACAGCATCAGTATCTTTCCATTCATTATAATGAAATACATTCATAGAAGATAAGCAGCAAACAAAAGACCATTTTTCATTACTTGGTAGCGCTATCTCACTACACAAATTACTTGCATAAATTCTTAATCCTTTATCTTTATAAACATCTACTGTATTATTATTTACAGTATCAGAAAATAATATATAAGGATAACCTATTTGACTTCTTCTTTGTAAGACTTTTGCCCATATTTCTCTTTTTTTAGTATCTCCTGCTATCATAGACTTAAACCATTCATCAGAAACTGTTACAGCATATGTGGATTCTTGTATCTTATCCCCTTCTGTTCCAATATTTAAGAATTCTTCAATATCTGGATGTTCTATTGGCAAATAAAGTGCTACATGACCTCTTCTTGCTGATCCTTGTGATATTACATTAGTAGCAGTATCAAACATTTGCATAAAATGTACTGAGCCAGAACTTGTACCATTATTTTTTATTTTAGCGCCTCTTTCTCTTACGTCTCCAAAATAAACACTAGTTCCTCCACCGTATTTTGTCATCATTCCGATTTCAGAAAGAGTAAAAAGAATTTGTCCCATATCATCTCCAGCATATGAACCAAAGCAACTTATAGGAAGACCTCTATCAAGTCCAAAATTAAGCCATATGGGAGTGGATAAAGAATAATAACCTTTTGACATATAATTGTAGAACTTTTTTGCAAAGCCTTCTTTTTTTAATATTTTTTCTGCATGCTCTGATATTTCTTTTATTCTATCTTCTGGAGAAACACCAGGAAGTAAATAATCTTTTACTAAAAATTCTCTTGAGTATTCATTTAACCATTCCATATATTTTTTATTTTAATTATGTTGCTTATAAATTTTAGAATAAATCTTCTCCTGTAATACTTTGACTTCTTTTATTGTAATTAATAGATTTTTTACCAAAAAAGTCTACATGTTTTGTAACTATAACTTCTTCATCAAACCAATTTGTTTCTTTTAATAATTCTTCATCGACCGGAAAAATTCTTGGTAATCCTATACTAAACAATGAATTATTTAATCTATTTTTAATAAACTCTAAAATTGTATTCTTTGATAAAAAGTCTAATTCTCCTTTTTCTAATATCCAATCCAATACTTTCTTTTCTGATTCATAAGCTTCTTTGCAAGCGTCTATTATAGTATTCTGAAATTCTTCATCAAACCACTCCGGATGTTCACTTTTTATAATATTTATTAAATCTATACCAAAAAGTCCGTGTATTTGCTCTTCTTTGCTTGTTGCTTCTATAGCATTAGATATTCCTTTAAATAAAAATCTTTTTTTATTAAAAGACATAATAATCAAAAATTGTGAAAATAATGATACATGCTCAATAAATAAAGAAAAAAGTAAAATCGAAAGTGTGTATTCCTTATTATCTTCACTTCTGGCATTAGCTACACTTTTATCTAAATATCTAACTCTTTCCATAAGTGCTGGCAAATCCTTAATTTTTGCAAATTCTTCATTTAACCCGAGCAGTTCCAAGAGGTGCGCATAAGCATCAGTATGTCTAACCTCACTTTCAGCAAAAGTAGCCCCGACAGCTCCGATTTCTGGCTTAGGTAATTTTTTATATATATCTCCCCAAAAATTCTTCACTGCTACTTCAATCTGAGCTATAGCAAGCATTGAATTCTTTATAGCGCTCTTTTCCTTTTCAGAAACTTCTACTTTAAAATCCTGTAAATCTTTTGTGAAATTAAATTCTGTATGAAGCCAGTATGAATGTCGTATAGCATTAACATATTCATAAAGTTCTGGATATTCATAGGGTTTCAAATTTATTCTTTTTTGAAATATGTCTCTTTGTCTAAATTTGGCCCTTTCTTCTCTATAAAGAATATATGCTCTAGCAACATCATAATACTTATTTTCCATAATAGAATTTTCAACTAAATCTTGTATATCTTCTATCCAAAAAATTCCATTAATGATATCTTTTGTCTTTGAGTCTAAATTAGAAATATCATTATTATTATTTTCTTTTCTAATTTGAATTATTTTATTCTCAATCTTTTCTATAACTTTTTTAGTTATAATTTCTGCTTCTTCTCTTGAATCATTATTAAGTTGAAGCATTGCTTTATAAATAGCATTTGAAATCTTTTCAGAATCAAATTTTTGAGAAGAAAAATCTCTTTTTTTAACATATTTTATAATATTACTTACTGGTTGAGACATAATTTTAAAAGATTAAAAAAACTAATAATAAAAGTCAGCATTTTTTAAAAATGCTATATATTCTAAGACAAGAAGAATAATAATAAAAGTTTCTAGGTTATTTTTATTTTACACTATAAAAAAATATTTTTTCTAAAATCTATTAAAATTTGATAAATTATTTGACATACAAAAAAAATATTTTATATTTATAAAATATTTTATTTTACAAAAATATAAATATGTTGTCTATTTGATTCTATTTCTCAACAACTTATGATAAGAAATAGCAAATCTGTGTGTCTCTTCATTTGCTTTTATTATGAGATATTCATTTTTTAACTTATCCACAGGTCTTAAAGTTAAGACTTCTCTTACCTTATGTTTTTCATCTTTAACTACAGAAAAAAGCTTTATTTTTCCTAATTCTTTTTTATTTAAAATATTTTCCAAATTTTTAGCTATATATTTTAAATGAGTTTTTCCACCATCTATTATCAAAATGTCTGGATATTTCCACTCTTTATGAGAAAATCTTCTCTCTAATATCTCTACAAGTCCTGCCAAATCATCATTTACTCCTTCTTTTATTTTAAATTTTTTATATTCACTCTTTTTAAATTCTCCATCTTCAAGAACTACCATTACTCCAACTCTATCTCTACCTGAAATATGTGATATATCATAACTTTCTATTCTTAATTTAGATATTTCTTCATTTTCTAAATCATTATTTTTAATAAAATTAATGTCTCGTATATGCTGAAAAGTATTTATTTTATTTCTTATAATACTTGCTTCTTCAAATTTTTCTTCTTTTGCTAACAATTTCATTTCTTTTTCTAACTCTTTTAAAAGTTTTTGAAAATCACCAGATAATATTTTCTCAATATTTTTTAAATTTTTAGCATACTCTTTTTCAGATATTGATCCAACACAAACTCCAGGACAAAGCCCTATTTGATAATTAAAGCATCCTCTTTTTTCATTAAGTTTACATTTATCTCTATAAGGAAATATTTTTCTTATAAATTTCATCACTTCTAAAAGTTCACTTTTTGAAATAAAAGGACCAAATTTTTTGATAATCTTTAACTTATTATCCTTTTCTATTTCTCTACCTCTCGCTATTAATACTTTTGGATATTTCTCATCTGTAAAAATGATATAAGAATAACTTTTATTATCTTTTTCTTTTGTATTAAAAAATGGTTGATATTCTTTTATGTATTTAGACTCTAAAATAATAGCCTCTAATACAGAGTTAGTTTCTATATAGAAAATATCTTTAGCATTTTCTATCATCGAAGTGATTTTTACCCCTCTTCCAGTTTCTAAATCCTTAGAAAAATAACTTTTAACTCTATCTTTTAAATTTGTAGCTTTACCTATATATAAAACATTTTCTCTTTTTGGTAAAGATTTTGTTTTATGCTTTTTATCTAAAAAGAAATAGATCCCGCTCACCTCTCCTAGATTATAATTTTTAAAATCTTCTTTTTTCATAACTTTATAATATCAAAATATAGACAAAATAAAAAACCTTTATGATAAGGCTTTTTATTTTAAAACTTATTTTTTATCTAATTAATATCTCCGCAACCTTTATATTCTTTTTCACTATGCATATTAATTTCTACTTTATAAGTATGCACTTTATCAGCATCGTCAGTACAAGATTCTTTTTTAAAGTAAATTATAAAATCTTTCTCTTCTTTTATAGTAGAAGTAGCGCTCGGAGTCAAAAATCCTCTATATTGAGTTTCTGATTCATAATTTTCTTGCCAAGTTCTCCCCAATATGCCAGTAAATGTAGCCTCTCCATAATCTACTACTAATAATGTATTTGCAGAGCTAGTGTCACCATTTATTTTTAAATACCAACCAGGCTCATTACCACTTGCTGAAATATTTATTAATTCGCTAGTAGAAGCTGTATTATTATTTGTATTTATTATACTTTTTTCTTCTTTTTTGTTTAAATTAAATATTTCTATTATTCCCCAAAGGATAATTAGTATTATTACTATCCATAAATATTTATTAATACTACTCTTTTTTTCATTTTCCATAATTTTATTATATTAAATTGATAAACAAAATTCACAAATAAAACAAAACTTGATAATAATTTAATTATAACATTTTTAGAATTATAATTTAAAAAAAATAATAAAAATATTTTATTCAAATATCTTAAATTCATTAAATACAGATCTGTATAATTCTAAAGTATTTCTTGCCATTCTGTCTGTTAGGATAAATTTTGATCCATCATGTGCTATTCTATTTCGCATTTTGTGAGCATTCCATGCAAGATCAATAGTGTTAAAATTAGCTTGTTTTAATTTATCAGACATAGTGAGTCCTTGATATCCTCTATCTATTAATAATTCATCGAGTAAATTATCAGCTTCAAGTATTCCTATTCTCCACAAAGCCTCTTCTTTTCCTTCCATATATCCTACTATTATATTCCATCTATCTTTAAACCAGTTTTTTCTTTCCTCTATTTGTATTAATCTTTTCTTTTCTTCTGCAGATATTTCTCTTTCTTTTTCTATAATATTTACTATTCCAGCTGGAGTATTTACTTTCAATATTTGATTTTCTTTTTTTGGTATGATATTTTTCGTTTTATAATTTAATAAAATATCTTCTTTTTTATCTAAAATATCTATTTCATATCTATCTAAATCATTCTCATCTATTGGTAAATTAGATATACCAGCTGGCATGCTATTTTCTATTTTCTGTTTCTTTACTTCTATTTTTCTTTCTTCTTCGTTTACGTTTTTATTCACCTTAAACTCTTTTAATTCTAAAATCCTATTTTCTTTAATTTTTCTTTCTTCTTCTAACTTTTTTAATCTAATTTCCTCTTTTGATTTGAATACTGGCTCCATAACTAAGAAAAACCACCTAAAAATAATATAAATAAAAAGTAAAAGTAAGAAAAAAGTAAGAACAGAGAGCAGATCTGCAAAAAATGATAAAATTGGATTTTGTATAGAAAATTTTAAATTAGAAAACCATGGATTATTATTTGTTTTATCTATAACAAATCCAACATCATTTGGATTAAAACTATTTTTATAAGAACTATTACTAGAAATACTTCCAACATTTTCGCCCCATCCAAAAATATTATGCTTTATTGTGCTCCACCAAGAAACTTTTTCTTCTCCGTTATTCCCTAAATAAATAACATTAGAATTTGAATCTAAAAGACCTATATTAGAATCTATCCAACCTCTATCACGAAGCCCGTCATATGTGTCAAATTTATGATCTTCAAGATATGCTCTTTTATCTATTCCCAAGATTAAGAACAAAATAGCATAACGAATAGCTAAAAATATATTATAAACAAAATTAAAAATGAAATCCAGATTAAAGGAATACATACCTTTTTATATAAAAATTATACCATATTAAAGATAATATATATGGCCTTAGAAGTATTAACTATTTTGTATCTTTTTCTCTAACTCTTTTGCTATAAAAAATAATTTTTTATCTTCTCCATTATTTGCAACTAAATGTATAGAGATAGGTAAATTGTTTTCATTAACATCCTCTCTTTTTTTACTTGGAATAGCTATAGCTGGAGCACCTATAATATTTGCTGGAACAGTAAATATGTCTGCTAAATACATAGCAAGAGGATCATTCTTTTCTCCAAATTTCCATGGAAACATAGCACTTGTTGGAGTCATAATAGCGTCAACCTCTTTAAAAGCTTTTTCAAATTGTGATTTTAATATATCTCTTGCTAAAACTGCCTTATTATAAAAAGCATCGAAATACCCAGCAGATAGTATATATGTCCCGAGAAGTATTCTTCTTCTCACTTCATCACCAAGACCAGCACTACGAGAATTTATAAAATTTTGTATTATATTTTCACCTTTAATTGAGAGGCCATATCTAACTCCATCATATCTACCCATATTTGAAGATACTTCAGCGGGACAAATAATATAATAAATAGCTAAAGCTTTATTAATATCAGGTATATCTACATCTATAATCTCATATCCTATTTCTTTAAAATAATCTTTTATTCTATAAAAATTTTCCAAAATATCATTATCAATATTTTTTAATGTATTTTGATCATTTAAAATTTTTGGTATTCCTATTTTTTTCTTTAAATCATTCTTTCTATTTCCTTCTACAAAATCATTTTTATCTCTAAACTCTTGATTCAAGCTTGTAGAATCATTTTTATCAAAAAAAGATATTAAATCAAATAATATTTCAGCATCTTCTACTGTATTTGCAAAAGGACCTATTTGATCGAGTGATGAGGCCATAGCTATAAGACCATATCTTGAGACAGATCCATAAGTTGGTTTATATCCTACCAAATTACAAAATGCGGCGGGTAAACGAATAGATCCGCCTGTATCGCTTCCAAGGGCTAACGGTGCATACCCAGCCGATACTGCGGCTGCAGAGCCTGCAGAAGACCCTCCAGGAACTCTATTTATATCTATTGGGTTTTTAGTCTTTTGAAAAGCAGAATTCTCACCTGAGGAGCCCATAGCGAATTCGTCCATATTAGCTGAAGCGAGAAGTATAGCTCCTGCCTCTTTTAATTTTTCTATAACACTTGCATTATATGTGCCAGTATAATTTTCTAACATTTTTGACCCAGCACTAACTATTTCATCTTTTATTAAAATATTATCTTTTACAATTATAGGAATTCCTGTTAACTTGGTAGACCTGCCTTCATCAAGCATTTTTTGAGCATTTTTGATTTGAGAATTCAAAAATTCATCACTATATATTCTTAAAATAGCTTTTATGTTTTCATCTTTCTTTTTTATTTCATCCAAACACTCGTCAACAACCTTACGAACGGTAGTTTCTTTTAGCATTAATTTATTATAAATTTCTGATATTGTTTTCATATATTTCTTGTCCTTCTTGACTTTAGTTTTAAAGAACTATTTTTTATGCTTATCTAAAACTTGAGAGACTTTTATAAAATCGCCTTCTATTTCTGGAGCATCAGCTAATAAAATTTTTATATAACTATTTGCCTCATTTAAAACATTATCTTCACGAGTGGTATTTTTATTTATTGAATTTTCAAATTGTTTATCATAATTTACTCCACCAGAATTTTCTACTCCTTCACTAGCCATTTCGGAGACTTGCCCTACATATTCAAGAACTTCTTTCATTTGTCCTAAAAATGTATCTTTTTCTTCTTCAGTCAATGATAATTTTGAAAGCATAGCCACATTTTCCAAATCTTCTTTTTTGAATTCAATATTAGACATATTATTTATCTCCATAAAAATTATTTACCCTTTTTATAAATTATTCTATGCTATCAATATGAATTTTCATATCAGAATAATTACCAGAATCTCCAACAAACTTTATATTTTCCCCGAAATTTATATCTGGATTTAATCCCCCTTCACCATCTAAAAATGCTGCGATAGATTTTATTTGTCTACCTCCAAAAATATTTCTAGGTAAATCTCCAAGTCTAATAAAACCATCCTTATCTACTTTATCTTTTATTTGATCTATTATACTTATAGGTTTTTTTACAAATTCTAATGACATATATTTATAGCTATTTTAGCAAAAAATTTACTTTTTTAAAAGCTTATTAAATTCTTCTTCGTTTATAATCTGGACTCCTAATTCTCTCGCGGTTTTTTCTTTTGTTGACATTTTCCCAGATTTTTCTTCATTTTCACCAAGCAAAAGATAGTCTGTCTTTTTAGATACAGAGGATGATACTTTTCCTCCAAAATTCTCAATTACCTCTACAAAATACTCCCTAGGATGACTTAATACTCCAGTTATCACAAAAACCTTGCCAGTCAACTCATTAACCATCCTTTCAGAATCTCCTTTCCTATGGGCATTTTCTTCTAAATGCACGATTTTCAAAATACTATTTAAAAAGGCTTGATTCTTTTTATTTTGGAAATAATCTATCAAGCTTTCTAGGCTTTTTTCACCTATTCCTTCTACCCCAAATTCTTCTTTTAACTCTTTCCAATTTTTATTTTTTTCTTTAGCAAGAGATAAAACTTTTTCTTGTAATTGTTGAAATGTTCCAAATTTTCGCACTAAATCTTTCGCTGCCACCTCTCCTACTTGCCTTATACCAAGAGCATAAATAAATTTGTGTAGGGGAATATTTTTAGATTTTTCGATAGAAGAAATTAAATTCTCCGCGCTCTTTTCTCCGAATCCTTCTAGTCCCTCAATATCATCTTTTTTTAATTTAAAAATATCTAATACATTTCTGATCAATCCTAAATCATAAAATTCATCAATTATTTTCTCTCCCATTCCTTCAATATTAAAAGCTTTTTTAGAAACAAAATATGTAAAATATTCTCTATGTTTTGCTTCGCAATTTTCATTTTTACAGAAAAAGCCAGAAGACAACTTTATTTTATCGCCTGATTTATTTATTTTATTTTCTTCTCTTTTTAATTCACTTTTACATATAGGACAATATTTTGGCATTATAAATTTTTTAGAATTTTTTGATCTGAGTTCTTTTATAACATAAAGTATTTCAGGTATAACATCACCTGCTTTTCGAATAATTACAGTATCACCAATTCTAATATCAAGTCTTTCTATTTCATCTATATTGTGAAGAGTGGCTCTTTTAACATGTGATCCATATACTAATACTTCTTCAAGCTCAGCCACGGGTGTAGCAATGCCAGTACGACCAATTTGAATAGTAATATCTAAAACTTTTGTAGAGACTTCCTCAGCTGGGAATTTATAAGCAATGCCCGCTCTTGGAGCTTTTGCGGTAAATCCTAATTTTTCAAAAATATATCTTTCATTTATTTTTATTACAAGTCCATCAACTCCATATTCCTCTAAATCTCTTTTATCTTTCCACTTTTCATACATTTTTTCTACTTCTTCTAAAGTTTTACAATATTCACTATAAGGATTTACCAAAAAATCATTTTCTTTTAAAAATTCTAATTCTTCTTGTTGAGTTTTAAATCTACCTCCTTCTATATCATAAGCAAAAACTTGTAAATTTCTTTTTGCTACTATTTTACTATCAAGCTGACGAAGTGTACCTGCCGCAAGATTTCTAGTATTTGCATATTTTGGTAAATTATTTTTCTCTTGCTCCTGATTTATTTTTTCTAGATCACTCTTTTTTATCCAGGCTTCACCCATTACTACAATATCTAGTTTTTGTTTTAATTTCAATGGTACAGACTTTATAGTTCGAACATTTTCTGTAATGTCTTCACCAACTTCTCCATCACCTCTTGTCGCTGCCCTTACTAGTTCACCACCTTCATAAGTTAGTACAACTTTTAGACCATCTATTTTTAATTCTGCTAGATATGAAAATACTGGAGAATTATTATTCTTGTTTAACAGATTAATATTTCTCTCTTCCCAATCTTTTAATTCTTTAAAATCAAAAACATTATCAAAGCTCCACTGCTTAAATTCATGTTTTATCTTTATAAACTTTTCCAAAACTTTTCCTCCAACTCTTTTAGATGGACTATTTTCATCAAAAAATTCTGGATTTTCTTTCTCAAGTTTTAAAAGCTCATGAAAAAGAGTGTCATATACAGTATCCTCAATTTCTGGACTATCAAGTACATGATAGAGATGCTGATGCTTTTCTATTAACTTACGTAATTCCAAAATCCTATTTTCAATAATTTCTTTCATTTAAAAATTATAACAAATTCCTAAAAATAAATTAATCAGTAGAATATCTATATATTGTTCGAATAACTCTACCGTTATCATTAGAATTGCAATTTGAATATCCTGTAGATGTTATAGAAAAAAATTCTGTCAGCTCAGAAAAATCACTCTTCTTTTTTGCTATTTCTACTAATATGCATCTATTTATATTCTTATCTTTCAATATTAGTCCAAAAGTGGTGGTCGCATGATTTGAGTCTCCGATTATAGTGTAAGAAGATACTTCGTTATTTAAATTTTGGATTACAGCTTCTCTATTTTCTACATACCCCACATTATGCTGATCTATAGCTCCTACTTGAACAAAGATTTTATTGTAAGTATTATCATCACTAGCGCAAGTAAGATTATTAAGATTTGAAACTATACTTTTTACTGAGCTGGTTGCAAAGAATACTTTATTGTTTGCATTTTCTATAAAGTCAGAGTTGATGTTTTCACTTCTTTTAGAATTAAGGATTAAAGATTCACCTATATTATTATCCCGTAAAACATTATCTATATATTCTGCACATTCTATACCACTATCTGCTGCAAAATAAGAAGCTTTATTATTATCTGTCAATCTGGAAAAAAATAATTCTTTAGCAATAATACGCGAAACTGATAAAGAAACAACAAGTAATACAGACACTACAATTAGAGTAAAAGCTACTATAAATCCTTCTTCATTTTTTGATAAAAAATTTAATTTTAAAAATTTATCTTTCATAAATATAATCTATAATATTTACATATTTATCATCTATTCCATATATATATGATAACGCATATCTTGTTGAAACCTCTATTTTTAGAGAATTGTTTGTATTTTTTGTTAATTTAATTGATCTTTTAAAAAGATCATATATATCATTTCCACACAAGTAACCTATATTTGTATTTAATTTTAAATAGCAATTAATATAATCATCTGTAATTGCATCTAATGTATCATATCTGAATGAATTTTTATCCATATATATATATTCTTTATCTACTATATTATTTATTCTCTCCATAAATAATTTCCAAGCTATATCTCTATTAGTATAAAAAATGTTACCCTCTGCATCTTTTAGATATGAAATATTTACAGATAAATTTGCTCCATTTTTTGTACAAAAAGCTGAGCTTATATCACCATAAGCATCATAATTTATTTGTAAATCCATACAAGCAATAGCTATACCATCTCTAAACGCTCTTAAATCTTCTACTATCTCTTCTCCTAAATATGAAGCTATTACTCTATTTTTGTTATTCATAGTAATATTGATGGCATTAAGAGTTAAAGATAAAGGACCTAAAACTGCTATTAAAATTATAGCAATAGAAACTAATGATTCTATTAAAGTAAAAGCTTTTATTTTATTTTTAAAAATTATCAATTTCATATTTATTCTAATTATCAATACTTCTTTGAGATACGGATGTTTGTAAGAAAAGAGTCGTAGTAGAAAATGTTTCTCCACGAGATCCTTTTATAATATCTATAACACCTGATATATAGACTTCTATTTTTGGTTGAATAAAATCATTTGTTGGCCTATTAATACCTGATACTTTAAACCAAAACTTATCTACAATAAAGCCTCTAGTTGTGAGTGTCATATCGCTTGAATTTATCCTATTATATCTAGAAGTTAATCCAACTCGTTGATAAGAGACTTGATTTATAGTAGATGATGCAATATTATAATAATAAACTACTTTTAAAGAACTTGTAGACTGTGGAGTGAAAGCTATAGCATTACAAGTTCCTAAAATATTATTATATAAATCAATATTATTATCATACAAAATATTATATTTAGTATTAGATACTCTATTAAAGCTACCTTCTGTGCTATTATTAACACATCCATAATTAGAGCCAAATTTTATCTCTCTTGATATTGTGTCTATTAGCATATTAATATTATCTACAGCTACTCTATTATTAGATATTCTCTTATATGCTCTTTGCGAAGAAAGTAATATAGATAATCCACCTACTGCCACAATAGCAAATATAGATGTTGAAATAAGAAGTTCAATAAGAGTAAATCCAGTATATTCTTTTTTAAAATAAAAATTTTTCATACTTTTATACTTTAATAAATTAATTTTCACAACTTCCAAAACTAAAAGATATTTGTCCTATATAATAAATATCTATTCTTCTTGTATCAGTTATACTTTCTGAGCCAACTTCTATACAAGCATGATTTATGGCATTATAAGATGGATATAAATCAGTATAATATGTAAGCCCATCATCAGAATAAGAAAAATGAGCATAAGGTCTAGGCTTAATAAAATAAATAGCCAATTTGCCTTGCGGATATAGTTCTTTCGTACTACATCCATTTAAGCATATTTTTTTTATTGAATTATTTAAATTAAAAATAAAATCATCTGTTGGTTTCATAGAATTCATAGAAGATAATTCTGATATATCAAAATCTCCTTCTTTTTTAAAAAAAGTTTCTATTTTTAATGGATTATTTAAATTAAAAAAAATACCATATCCAAGATTATTTATCATTGTATTTTGTAGAAAATTAGATGTTCTATTTTGCATATCTCTTATTTCTATTGCTATTGCTTCTGTATCAACTAATAAAGAATTTTTAGATTTATTAGTTTTATAATCTGACATAATAGTAATACTTCCTAAAATCGCTATTAAAGCCAAAACCACTATTATTTCTATCAATGTAAATCCTTTAAAATTTTTCTTTAATTTAAATCTCATATGAATATAATATCATATTTATATTAGAAGAAAATTAAACACAAAAATATTTATCCAAAAAGCTGTATTAGTCCTAAAATATCTATTTGAAATATTGCTACTAATATTGTAGAAATCAATATAAATGGAGCAAATGGAATAGATGATTTACGATTATATTTTTTGGGATATATTAAAATTAATAATAAAGAAATAATTGCTCCAAGCCAAATAGAAATAAAAAATATAGATAGTCCAAAAATAAATCCCGCCATATATCCTACACTTATATAAATAAGAACATCCCCAAAACCAAGTCCTCTTTTTTTAGAAAAATAATAAATCAAAAAAAATGGTAAAGCTATTAAAACCCCAGAAAAAATATCTAACCAAAATAATGTATTAATACTCCCATAAAAAGATGAATAATTAAATATTCTATAAACTTCAAATCCTAATCCTATTACTAATAAACTTAAAGTAAATCCTGTTGGTACTAATTTGTGTTTTAAATCATAAAAAATAATGACAAAAAAAATAATAAAAAGTAATACACCTAAAATAGAAAATAATACTCCTGATAATATATTTTCTAATAAAAATGGAGCTGTGAAATATTTAATTAAATATAATTTATAAAATATAATAATAAATATCCCTCCTAATAATTCTAGCCACAACTTTTCTTTTCCTATTCTAACCTTACACTTTCTACATCTTCCTTTTAAAAATAAGTAGGAAAAGACTGGTATAGTCTCATACCAGTCTAGTTTCCTATTACAAGAATCGCAATTACTTCTTCCTCCTATAAATGACTTTATATATAGTCTATCTATCGCGACTCCTACAAAACTTCCTAAAGCTCCACCAAATAAGAAAAGTAATAGATAATATATGAAATTAATCATGAAAACTATCCTCTAATATCGTAAACACATTTTGAAACATCTGTAGCACAAAGCTCATCTGTATCTTGTGATCTGTCTGTGAAGAAAGCTTCTGTTCCATTTATCGCCTCCACTTGAGAGTCTGTGTGTACCCCTGTTGCACCTATAGCACAACTTGAAGTAGCGTTACCGTAGCCAGCACAAGCTGCTGTTCCAGTTAATGCTGGACTATTTGTTTCTAAATGTGTATATAAATGAAATCCTACAACCTCCCCAGAATTTACATATGATGTGTAATTGTATTTATTCATATTAAGAGCAGGGCGATCTGTTGGGCTAGTTCCTATATTGCTATTTGCTGGTAATTTATCTGCTGGTTGATTTTGTTGTAAAACATATAAATTGGTAGGAAATCTTCCATTGTGTGAATCTGCATACAAAAGTAATGCTGAATAAATATTTTTCATTTCCACAATCTTTTGTGCATCACGTCCTTTTCTTCTTGCTGTTTGAAAAGGAGCGTATACTATAGCTCCAAGAATACCAATAATAGCTATCACCACAAGGAGCTCGATAAGGGTGAAACCTCTTAAATTATTTTTTTTCATATTTTTTATCATATTAATTAATGATGATTTAATTATATCAAAAAGAAAATTATATTAATATTAAACTCCTAAAGACTTGTGGAAAACTATACATTCGTAACAACAGAAAACATTGGTATTAAAATAGAAGCGAGCAAAAATCCAACTCCACCAGCCAAACATATTATAAGTGCTGGCTCAATAAGAGCAAGTGTTGTGTCTATTGCCGTCTCTACCTCTCTTTTATAATAGCTAGAAAGACTTCTTAAAATATATCCTAATTTACCAGTCTCTTCTCCTATTTTGGTCATTTGAACTAATATATTTGGCAATTCCTCTTCTTCATAAAATGATTGGGATAAGGATTTTCCTGTTTTTACTTTTTTGGCTATTCTAATCAACATATCTTTATAAACTATATTATCAACAACATCTGAAGTGATTTCTAATGAGCGAACTATTTGCACTCCTGAAGTAAGCATTGTGTCTAAGTTATCTGTTAATCTAGAAAGAAAGATTTTTTTATATAAAGCACTAAATACTGGTAATTTTAATTTGAAATAATCAACATATTGTTTACCTGACTCTGTCTTACTTAAATTATATAAATAATATCCAAAGAAAGCTGCGACTAGTATTATCAATACTCCGTATTTTTGACCAATATTACCCATAGCTAAAACTATTTTTGTAATCATTGGTAATTCTTGTCCTTCACTAATAAGCATTTCTGAAAGATTTGGTATAACAAATACTATCATAGCTATCATAACCATGATAAATGTAGAAGTTACAAATATTGGATATATTGAGGACTTTTTCAGTTTTTGGGTTAAGTCAAAATTTCTATCTAAATAATCTGCAAGATAGTTAAATGATTCATCTAATTTACCTGACTCTTCACCTGCTTTAATCATATTAGAATAAAAAGTTCCAAAAATACTATCATATTTCCCCATCGCAGAAGATATAGAAAGTCCTGCTTGAACATCATCAGCTATCGCATTTAAAACTTTCTTTAATTCAGGATTTTGAGTTTCTGTTGCTACCAATCTAAAACTACGAAGAGCTGATATACCAGATTCAAAAAGAGTTGCAATTTGCCGAGAAAACACAACAACATCTTTTTCTTTTATTTTTTTTTTAAAAAAATTAAAATGAAATCCAGTAGTTGGAGAAAAAGTATTTTTCTCTTCAAACTCTTCTACTGAGACTATAATTAATTGTCTATCTTGTAAAATACCAATAGCATCATCTTCATTAATGGCTTCTATTTTGCCTTCTAATCTAGTTCCGTCACTTTTTATAGCCTTATATTTAAATAACATAATTTTAAATAATCTTTTCTAGATTTTTTGGATTACGAGAATTCGCTATAGCAACATCTAAAGATATTTTTCCCGCTCTCACTAATTCTGCTAAATTTCTATTAAAATCTATCATTCCTTGATCTCTTCCTGTTTCTATCATAATATCTATCTCATGAATTCTATTATCACGTATAAGATTTGCTACTGCTGTATTATTCAAAAGTAATTCATAAGCTGGCACCATTCCGCCATTTACAGTAGGTAACAATCTCTGTGAAAATATTCCAACAAGTGATGTAGAAAGTTGTTGTCTTACTTGACTTTGCTGATCAGCTGGAAAAGAGTCTATAATTCTATTGATGGTTTGAGAGGCTGAATTTGTATGCAATGTTGATAATACAAAATGTCCTGTCTCTGCGGCAGTAACAGCTGCGGATATAGTATCATTATCACGCATTTCTCCAAGCATTATAACATCTACATCCTGTCGAAATGCTTGTCTTAAAGCTGTATGAAATGATTGTGTGTCCATACCTATTTCTCTCTGATCAATAACAGATTTACTATTTTCAAAAATATATTCAGCAGGGTCCTCTATTGTTATAATATGTTTTCTTTCTGTAGAATTTATTTCATTAATCATAGCCGCAAGAGTTGTAGATTTACCTTGCCGTACAGGACCTACTACTAAAAATAATCCTTGTTTAGAATGTGCTATATCTGCTAATATTGGTGGCAAATTTAATTCTGAAAATGTTTTTGGTTTTGGAACAAGCCTTAATGATATTGCGACCAATCCTTTTTCAAAATAAGCATTCCCCCGAAGTCTATATTCACCGAGATGTTCAAAAGGAAAATCTAATTCTTGTTTAATAACAAAATCATTAAAAGATCTTTCTGATACCATTACTCTAAGAAATCCAACGGTGTCTTCTGATTTAAGATTGTTTTTATGAATAATGGTTATAAGCTCTCCATTTACTCTTATAATAGGAGGCATTCCTACATTTAAATGTAAATCACTAGCTTCTTCTTTTACTAAAGTCAAAATTAACTCATTAAGCTCACTTTTATAATCCATAAATTTAATTTATATAAATAGCTGTAGTTTTACTATGATTTTATTATAGCATCCATTTCAAAATAATTTGAAAATAGTTATACACAAAAATAAGATATATAATATATCTTATTTTTGTTATTTTATTTATTAATAATATTAATAAATATTTGACACACATTTCCATTTATAAATCTCACCGAAATTTCCTAGATTTATTTTTGTTGATCCATTTGGACAAACACAATCATTTGTAGCCACAAATCCTCCACCTTGATATTCATAATTTAATAGACATATATAATTCTGTGTATTTTGTGTATTTTGTGTATTTGGAGATTTACAATAGCTCGCATTATTATGATAAAGTCCATCTAAAGAACAATAATAAGGATAATGACATCTATCATAATTTGTAGAAGTCGCTGATGGATCTACATATAAAGTAGTACAAGGATAGGGAGTATTATCACATTTATACACATTTCCTGTATTTAAAAATGTATAGCCGTTAGGACAAATACAAGATTTTGTATTATTATAATTAGTATTCAAATTACAGATTGGTAAACTCTTTTGATTTTGATTTTTACAATAATTATTATAATCATTAATATTGTAATATATTTGACCATTTATAGAACAATAATATGTTGTAGGATTAGGATTAGGAACAGGAATATTATTAGGACAATATATATCATATTGTGATTGTGAATTATAAGTTTGTCCTGTTGTAGAACATGTGTACTGAATTATAGTAGAAACACAATTCTTCTTATAATCATTTTCATTTAAATATGATGCTCCATTTAAATCACAATAATAAGTTGGCTTACTACTAGGATTTGATGGCACATATCCTGAGCATGTATCTTTATTTATAAATGATTTTGTTATTACTCCAAAATATCCAGCAGCTGGAGAAATACCATTTACAGATTGATATTTTGCTAAAGCTGTTCTTGTTAATACTCCAAAGTATCCTGTTGGCTCATGATTTAAAAATCCTGTACTCATTAAAAATATTTGTAGTTTTGAAACTTCACCTTCAGTATTTGAATCTCTAGAGCCTATTGTCATATTGTAAGATAAATTTACACAAGGTGCTCCTTGAGTATTTTGTATCATTTGTGCATTTGCAGTATTGCTAAATAAATTTATATTTTGTAATACAAATGAAAATACAAATGAGATACTCAAAATTGTAGCTAATATTTTTTTCATAAATTTTTATTTTTTAATATATTTTAATTATACCAAAAAAATAAAAATATTTTGTATTGAAAGTTAAGAAAGATATAAAACCTCACTTTTACCATTTTATATTTTAACTTCTTTTAAAAAGAGTTCTACATCTCTATTCATAAAGTGAATTACTTTTTCTTTTAGTATTTTTGTACGATTTATATATTCTTTTTCAATATTTTCTTCTGTGATATTTACATCATTAACAATCTCTTTTTTAAGTACATATAAAGAATCTTCAAAATATTTATTCCAATAATTTTCTATTTCTTCTAATTTTTTAGTATAAGATAAAATATTTTCTTCATTTTCAGTAAAAAAAGTTTTAAAATTTTCATCTATTTCTAATTCATTTTTTATATTATTTTCTTTTTTCATATTTTTAATATCCAATTAAATATCGAGTTCCCAATATGGTAGTTCTTCCTGTTAATTTAGCTGTATTTGCTATTAATTTGATAGCATCTATTCCACCTTTAGCACCTTCCATTAATCCTACACCTATACCATTACCTAACATCTCCGCAATATTAGATTCTTTTTTATTTTTTTTACCTTTTATTTTTTTCTTAGGATCTTTAAAGGATTCTAATGTGCTTTTTATAAACATACCGTAAAGTATATGATAAGCAAAATTTAAAGCATTTTTTGATATATTTTTCAAATCATTTTCACAACCTTTTTTAATTTCTTCCATTTTTAATTTGAATGCTGGATTATTTAGTCTAGCTTCTCTTTTTAAGATTTGATCTTTTGTAAAAGCTTCTACTTTTTTATACACTTTTTCTAATTTCATAAAATTATTTATACTACCCTAATATAATAGCATAAATTAAAAAACTCCTAAATGGAGTTTTTTAATTATGATTCTTAAACAGAATAATTAGATTTAACATTAAAATTTATCCTTCTTCACATAAAGTTATGAAGGATTTATACATCTTTCTTTTGCTCCGATTTTAGCGTGGTTTATCCTTTGAGATTTTTGAGTAATATCTCTTTATTTAGTACACGACTTTTGATAGATCTCGAAGTATCTCGAATGATTTAAAGTTTCATTAAACTTATATCTTCTTAAAAAGAAGAATCGACAAATGCATGCACCGAATTCGGTGTGCACGATTTTTCAAATTGAATTAATCCACGACCAGCTTCCGCTAGCCGTGCCTTGTTACGACTTACTCCCTGTCACCGATTTTACCTTAGTCCTTCTTACGAAAGCCTTTGGGTACCCCCGGCTCCCTTGAGTTGACGGGCAGTGAGTACAAGAGACGAGAACGTATTCACTGCGGTATAGCTGACCCGCAATTACTAGCAATTCCGACTTCATGAGGGCGAGTTGCAGCCCTCAATCCGAACTGACGCGCTGTTTAAGGATTGGCTCAGGATTACTCCGTCGCGACCCGCTGTCAACGCGATTGTATTATGTGTGTAGCCCAGGATGTCAAAGGGACATGCTGACCTGGCGTCATCCTCGCCTTCCTCCCCCTATGGGGGGCAGTCTCATATGATACTTATAACATATGACGAGGGTTGCGTTCGTTACCCCACTGAAGGGAACAGCTCAAACCACGAACTGACGACGGCCATGCATCACCTGCCAAATTGTCTTGCGAGGGATCTATTTCTAGACCTTTCAACTTGGTTTCAAATCCTGGTGAGGTTCTTCGTTTACCGTCGAATTAAACCACATAATCCACTGCTTGTGCGTCTCCCCGTCTATTCCTTTGAGTTTTAAGCTTGCGCTCGTACTTCCCAGGCGGCTCTCTTACCGCGTTAGCTAAGCCACTAAGAGGGTCGATACTCTTAATAGCGAGAGAGCAACGTTTAGGGCGTGGACTACTGGGGTATCTAATCCCATTCGCTACCCACGCTTTCGTCTTTCAGTGTCAATAATACGCCAGTGTGCTGCCTTCGCTTTTGGTGTTCCCCATAATATCAACGGATTTCACCCCTACACTATGAGTTCCGCACACCCCTCGCATATTCTAGTTTGGACGTTTCCCCCGCATGCTTTGAGTTGAGCCCAAAGATTTAACGGAAGACTAACCAAACAACCTACAGACCCTTTACGCCCAATAATTCCGGATAACGCTCGGACCACTCGTATTACCGCTGCTGCTGGCACGAGTTTAGCAGGTCCTTATTCATGAGGTACCTTCAATATACTTATTCCCTCATAAAAGATGTTTACATACATAAGTACTTCATCCATCACGCGGCGTCGCTCCATCAGACTTTCGTCCATTGTGGAAGATTCTCGACTGCAGCCACCCGTAGGTGTATGGGCCGTGTCTCAGTCCCATCGGTGGGGGCCAGGCTCTCACCTCCCCTAAGCGTCATAGCCTTGGTAAGCCATTACCTTACCAACTAGCTGATACTGTTCAGGCCAATCCAGGAGCAAAATACATTGCTGCAATCTTTACTCTCGCGAGACCATCTCGTATTAGTCGACCTTTCGATCGGTTATTCGAGACTCCTGGGTATGTTCCTAAATATTACTACCTCGTTTGCCACTAAACTGTCACACTTCCACATAAACTCCATAATTGTATTACTACTCAAACTTTGTTTATATTTCCATATGATTAGTTCCGTTCGACTTGCATGCCTTATCCACGCCGCCAGCGTTCATCCTGAGCTAGGATCAAACTCTAAAAATAAAAACGGAGCAAAAGAAATTTGTATAAGTCCTCCGTAGCTATGAAATAGCAAAGGAGAATAAAATTCTTTTTCTCTAAAATATTTAAATAATATTTTATTAAATAATCTTTTATGTATAAATTACATAAAAATTACAAACATGTGTTAATCTAACTATTCTATTTACAAAATACACTACAAAATTATTGAGAATTCTAAAAGAAATTCTTTTAATTTAGAGATTAAATTACCCAATAATTAAGTCTCAATATAATAGCATAATACAAAAAATAATGCAACTTATTATATATACTTATATTTATAATTAAAAACTAATAAGAACTTATAAAAATTAAGCAAAAACTATGATTAACTCTACTTATATCTATTTATATCTATTTAACTTTCTTATTAACTATAATAGATAAGAGTATTATAAATAAAAATACTATTAAACTCGAAAATGGCATGGTTACAAAACCATATTTTATAAAAGTAGGTGTAGCACAATCTATAAAACCAGGAGTTACCGGACATGGAATTAGTTCATTATATCCAATCTGCAGCCATTCATGATAAATAGCAATTATTCCACCTATTATAGATAACCATAAAGTATAAGCAAATATTTTTGTATCATTTTTAATATAAGCGATAGCAAATATTACAGCTTGAGAAAAAATAAATATTCTCTGTAGCCAACAAAGACCGCAAGGTGCCTCTCCTAGATAATCAGAATATATTATAGACATTAAAGTAGCAAAAATTGTAGAAAAAAATCCAAGTGGTAAAGCTATGCTTGATAGCCATTTTAAGAATGGGGACTCTTTTTTAGTTTTTAATTTATAAAATAAATGTCCATATACTAATACTAATAAAATAAAAGCAATAAGAGATACTACTGGCAGGTTATTATTTAAAAAATTTAAAATAATTTCTTTATTATCATACATAGATTTATATTATAACAAAATTATTCTAATTTTTCTTTTGATATTTTTCTACAAGCACCAAAAGTGGCGATGCTATAAAAATAGATGAATAAGTACCAAATGTCATACCGACTATTAAAGTTAAGGTAAAATCATGAATTGATGCTGGACCAAAGAAGAATAAAGCAAGAAGAACAAGAATTATAGAAAGTGATGTGTTAAAAGATCTTAAAAGTGTCTGGTCTAAACTCTTTCCAACAACTTCAGCAAAAGCTTCATTACTTTTTCTATTTTTTAAATTCTCTCTAACTCTATCAAAGACCACTATTGTATCTGCCATAGAAATACCCATAATAGTTAATAATGCTAAAACAAAAAGTGAATCTATTTCTGCTCCATGAGTTATTCCTAAAATAGCATACATACCAAGCGGTATTGTAATATCGTGAAGAAGTGATGCTATGGTTAAAAATCCATATTTCCAACTTGAGACTGGTTTTGAAACTTCTCTGAATGAAAAAGACACAAACAAAATTATAACTATAGATACTAAAATAATAGAAAGTATAGCTTTTTTAGTTAATTCCTTTCCTATTGATGGACCTATCACATTTTCTGCGATTTGTTTTGCTTCATAATGTGTATCATGATTAAAACTCCAAGCATTTTCAAAATTTATTCTATCTTCTTCTTTCACATCTCCAGAAATTCTTATTAATACATAATTTGTCCCCTCCTCATCTATTTTTTGTAAAGAAATATTCTTTACATCAAAATTATTTTTTATTAAATTTTCTTTTATAAAATCTAAATCTATTTTCCCATCATTTGTAGTAGTAAATCCTTTATAAGATACCAGAACTTCTGTACCACCAGTAAAGTCAATTCCTCTTTTAATGCCTTTAGTTGCAACAAGTAATAATGACCCTGCTACGAGAATGATACTTATTGTTAAAAATATCCATTTGTATTTTATAATAAACATATATTTATAAATTAATTATTATTTACTAAACCCAGATCCAAAAAGGAACTTTATCGTCTTATAATATTTACTATCTGTACTTTCTGGTACAAATGCTCTAATAAAGTATTTTGAAATAATCATTGCTGAAAACATTGAAACAAGAACTCCTATTCCAAATACTAGTCCAAATCCTGCAAGAAGTGCTGAGCCAAAATAAAATAATATAAACGCAACAAGTATAGAAGCTATATTTGAATCTCTTATAGATGTCCATGCTCTATGAAATGCTTCTTCTATTGCATCATTCAAACTTTTTCCAGAGCGAAGCTCTTCTTTTAATCTTTCAAAAATAAGAATATTGGCATCTATCGCAACACCAATAGAAATAATAAACCCAGCTATTCCTGCAGCAGTCAGAACAACTGGTATAGCTTTAAATAGCATTAACACAATTCCAACATAAACTACTAGTGCTACACTTGCGAGTAGTCCTGGCAATCTATACCAAAGTATCATTAAAATAATAATAATTCCAAGAGCAATTTCTCCGGCTAGCAATCCGTCTACTTTTGCTTGAGAACCTAATGTTGCTTCTATTACTTGTGAAGATGCTAATTTTACAGGTACAGGCAATGCTCCTGAATTAAGTCTTGTCACCAACATTTTAGCTTCTTGTGTTGTAAAATTACCAGAAATAGTGGCTTCTCCTCCAGATATTTCTTGTTTAATCACAGGAGAAGATATTACTTGTCCATCTAAATATATTGCAACTTGTTTCCCTATATTATTTTTTGTTATATCTGCAAATAATTTCTTACCATCGTCATTAAAGCTTAATACTACTTGTGGCTTATTTGTATATGAATCAAAACTTAAAATAGATTTTTTTAAATAATTACCATTCAATCCTGTATTTACAAGTTCTGTAGAAGTAGCCCCTGTCGCTATATCTGTTTTTTCTTCTACTAATTTAAATTCTAGTATTGGGGTATCACCAATCATTTTTATAGCTTCATCTATATTTGTTATTCCAGGAAGCTCTACTATAAGTCTGTACTCATCTCCATATCTTGAATATTCTGTATAGATTACAGATTCAGAAACTCCAAAAGTATTAACTCTTTTTTCTATAACACTTCTAAGACCACTCATAGCATCTTCTATATTTATTTTTGAAGAATCTACTGTTACTATTTTTTGTCCTGTAGTTGTAGATATACTTGTACTGGAATTTGAAGCCTCTTTATTTGCTTCCAATATTTTAGAAATATCTGCAACATAAGTAAGAGATGTACCTCCATTTAAATCAAGTCCATATTTAAAATTTGATGTCTTATAGAGTAGCAAGAACCATATAACACATGCAGCAATAAATATCCAAAAAGCTACGACTCTATGAATTAATTTTTTTTCTTTCATAATTATTTTAAAATTTTATAAATAAATAATGTTTCTCCAAAAATATAAAATATATTTAATTGAAAAGATTATAACAAAAAATCCTGTAAAATCCCAGTATACTTGACATATAGAAAGATATTGTGATATAATGAAAGAAGATTAAACTAATTTCTTTAACTTTAAAATATTTTTGAAATACTGGACGACCGCGAAGCGGTCGTCCAGTATTTTTATACAAATTTTTATACAAACTTCCCCTCCACTACCAACCTCGCCATTTCTTTTTCCTCTTCTGTTTTCATAATTAAAATATCTTCTTTTTTTACTGGAAGCCAAGAAAGTTTTTTCAAAAACTTCTCTCTAAATATTTCTGAATTCTCAAGTATTGCTCCAGTCATTACTAATGCTTCCACATTTCCAAGATGTGCGAAAGCCGAGCCGACACATTCATTTATTTTATTCATATAGATATCAAGAGCGAATTCATTCTTTTCTTTTACTTTTTTATCTTTTACTTTTAAATTTGTTAAAATATCTCGCATGTCTCTTTCTCCTGTAAGTGCAAAAAGTCCACTCTCTTCATATAAAATAGACTTTGTATTATTAAAGATATAATTTTCATTATCTAAAAATCTAAAAGGTCTTTTTTGACTTTTCAAAATATCTAAAACTACGAGTGGATCTATATCACCTGAGCGGGTTAAATTTATAAGTCCTGAAACAGGAGTCATTCCAAATGAATTATAAATACTTTTTCCATTTTTTATTGCTGTCACTGACCCTCCACCACCAAGATGCACTGCTATAATATTTTTATATTCACCTTTTAAAGCTTCTACTACTTCACTCATTGAAATACCGTGATATCCATATTTTCTAAAGTTATTTTTACTATCAGTCTTTAAACCATATGTGTAAATTTCTTTTGGTATAGAAGCATGAAAACTAGTATCTGAGATACCTATTAATTTAAACTTAGTTTTAATTTTTCTATTTTTACAAACCTCTTTTATTAAAAATATTTGTCTTATTTCATTAATTAAACTTTTTGTATGTAATTCATTATATTTTTCTACCTCTTCTAACTTTTCTAAATAATTTTCATTTATAATTCTATTTTCTAAAAAATATTCTCCAACTGCTACAACTCTTTCTGCTATTATATCTATATCGCTAACTGTAAAATTAAATTTATTTTTTGCAATTTCAAAAAATTCATATAATGCATTTTCTAATTTAACTTTTGGATAAAATTCTTTCTGGTCAAAATTAATAGAAAATAATTCTTTTATAGTTTTTTCTTTTTTATTTACTCTATAAACACAATATTTTCGAGATGCTGATCCGATATTTGAAATCAATATTATATTTTCAGATTTATTTTTTATAAATTTTTCCATATATATTATTTTCCAAATCGCCAATTTCTAATCCTTTCACTGTCTATAAAATGACTATTGATATATTTTATTTCTTCGTCCATCTCTTTTTTAATATCTTTTTGTAAAAAGTCCCTTGTTAATTTATCTATCTTTTTAAGATCATATAATTTTTCTACCACCCAACTAGCTACATGATATCTGCTTGTTTTATTTAAAATATGCATATGTAGTAATGTTGTAATCCCTCCTCTATCTATATATCCTCGCACTTCTACATCTTTATTACTTCTTCCTATATTAAAGAAAAATCTTTCTACACTTTGTGGATGTCCATGAAAATTAACAAAAACCTTAGCATCTTTTATTATATTTTCTAACTTTTCGTTAAATGAAATCATTTCTTCACTAAATCTATCTCCTCCTGATAATTTTGAAATATTAAGAAATCCTATCTTAACACTAGTTCTTTCTTTTTTTAATTTATATTTTTTAAATAATTGATTAACTAAATCAATACCTGCTATAGACTCTAATGATAAATAATCTCCTATTCCAGATATTATAAGATCATAATTTTTCCCTTTATTTAATTTATCTGAAAATGAATTTAATATTAATATACCTTCCTCTATACTTCTTTTTGCTTCTATCTCGCTTAAAAATAATGGTCTTTCTTCATCTTTTCCAGCAACTAAAATATTAATCTTATTTCTACTTTTAGAAATTCTTTCCATTGCATATCCTGTAGCCACAGCATCAATTGGAAAATAAATATCTACACAATCAGAATTTCTAGCAAGCATATCGTCAATGAATCCTGGATTTTGATGAGAATAGCCATTGTGCTCTTGAAGCCAACCAGGAGCAGTCAAAATTATATTAAATCCAGAAACATCTCCTCTCCATGGTATTTCTTTTGATACTCGTAAAAATTTTAAATATTGATCTACCATAGATGCTACAACTTGCACAAATGCTTCATATGAGGCAAAGAATGCATGTCTGCCAGTCAAAACATACCCCATCATCATACCTATAAGAGTATTTTCTGAAAGCATTTCTATTATTCTTCCTCTCTTTGATAGATCTTTCTCCCAAGGTTTTATCTCAGCAAGCCATGCTCTACTTTCTTCTTCAAAAATAGCATCTAATTTATTTGAGTATGTTTCATCGGGAGAGAAAAATCTAAAATTCTTATTTGCTTCATTTAATCGAAAAACTTCTTTCATATATTCTCCTACTATTTTCATAGGAGAATGCTTGCCCCAATCTTTATTTGTTTCAAGTATTGTTTTCTTAAATATTTTTGTTAAAACTGGTAATTTTAACGCTTTTAATTTTCCTTTACCATTTTGCTGAACATGTATATTCATTCCAACTCTCCACATTTTTTCTGGAATTATATCTTCTATTTCTTTTATAAATAATTCTCTATTATCATCCTTTAATCTTTTTTTAATTAATGATTCTGTTGCTAATAGATTTTTTGAAAAAAGCTCTTCTATTTTATAACTTTTTAACCACTCTTCTAAAGCTTTTAACTCATTTTTATTTGTTTTAGCATTTGGAAATGGTACTTGATGAGACTCTGAATTCCCTTCTATTTTTACTTTATTATAATTCTTTGGAGCAGACCACCCTTTATCACTTTTAATTATTATAATAGGCAGACCTTTTGTATCCCCTGTCTTTTTCATCTCAAAAATCTTTTTAAAGGATTTCTCTAATACTTCTTGCATTAAAATATGAATATTGTCTTTTTCTAAATCATGATTAAATCTATTTGCATAAATATTTGTATCACTTGCAGCATCTATTATATATGGCTCATATCCATGTCCTTCAAAAAATGCTATTAATTCTTTGTCAGTCATTCTAGCAAAAATAGTTGGACCAGATATTTTGTATTTATTTAAATTTAAGACTGGTAAAACTACACCATTATCTTTTGAATTTATGAATTTAGAAGCGTGCCAACTTGTAGCAAGTGAAGCTGTTTCAGCTTCTCCATCACCAATCATAGTGACAGCTATTAAATCTTTATTATCAAGTACTGCTCCACTCGCATTAGATATAGAGTATCCAAGCTCACCTCCTTCAAGAATAGCTCCAGGAGTGTCCGGTGAAGGATGCGTAGGAAAACCATTTGTAACTCCAAAATATTTTATCAAATTCGCAAGTCCTTCTTTGTCATAAGATATTTCAAAATCAAAAATATTTGGAATATTTTTATTAATATTCCCAAAATATTGAGTTAATGTTTTCTCCATAAAAAGATTTGCTTGTAGTCCTGGGAAAGCATGCCCCGGGCCAAGCAAAAATATAATGTCTCTTAATTTTGGATTATTTTTTTGATTTTCTTTTAAATATAGATTTAAATGCGCTAAGAAAAAAGCGACTCCTGTTGCCCCTCCCCAGTGTCCTAATAATCTATTTTTAATATCTTCATGTTTTAATTCTCTTTCTAAAAAGAAATTGTCTTTTAAATAAAGCTGTGTTGCAGAAATATAATTTACAGCTCTAATATATTTTTTAATAGGTGAATAATCTTTTTTATCTAATAATTTATTTTCTTTATTATTTTTTTTATTTAAATCTTTTATCATAATACTATTTTATCATGATAAAAGACTATTATTTTTTTTATTCACAAAAATAATTATAAAAATAAAAATACAAACAATACTTCACATCACCTGTATTTTATTCCATATGAGCCTTTTCTTTTTCTTCTAAAATGCCTTTTAACTCTTTGTGGTTTTTTAAATCAACATCATCCTTTATTATTTTTTCTGCTTCTTTTTTTGCTATTTCTACTAATTTTATATTTTTGATAGCTTCCATAGCAATATCACTCATACCCCATTGTTTGCCACTTGTTAAAGAACCTATACCTCTTTGATTCAAATCATATTCTGCTAGTTCAAATCCGTTTTTAGCTTTTAATAAAGCATTTATTCTATCTTTAGTATTTTCAGAATTAGAATTTGAAAATAAATAACAAATGCTTTCTCTTTCTCCTCTTCCTATTCGCCCACGAAGTTGATGAAGCTGAGCGAGACCAAATCTTTCTGCACTTTCTATTATCATTCTTGTTGCATTTGGGACATTTACCCCTACTTCTATTACAGAAGTAGAGATTAATATTTGTATTTTATTATTTAAAAAATCTTGCATTATATTTTCTTTTTCATCTTTTTTGATTTTTGAATGCATTCCAAAAACTTTTATATTTTTTGCTCCACACCTCGCTAAAAATTCTTCCAAATTTTTGACTTCACTAGCCACACTCCGCAAGTTCAACTTTTTAGCTGTTTGTATCGCTTCAGAATCAAGCTCGTCAATTCTTGGCACCACCACATAAGCTTGATAACCTTTTTTTATTTCTTCCATTATTTCTTTATATACACTCTCTCTATCTTTCTCTTTTTCTATTTTTGTTATTATTGGTTTTCTATTTTTTGGTAATTCGCTAATAATAGATAAGTCTAAATCACCAAATATAGTGAGAGCCAAAGTTCTCGGTATTGGAGTCGCTGTCATAGATAATAAATGTGGCAGCTTTTCTCTTTCTTCTATTATTTTTAATTTTTTATTTGTAATATTTTTAATGTCATTTGCTACAAGTATTTTTGTATTTATAGACTTTTTATTAGCAAGAGCTGCTCTTTGCTTTATTCCAAATCTATGTTGCTCATCTATTATAACAAGTGCTAGATTTTGAAATGATAAAGTCTTTTGAATAAGTGAATGAGTGCCTATCACAATAGATATATCACCTGTCTCTACCCATTTTTTAAGTTGAGCTTTTGATATATTAGTATAAGTATTTTTATTTATTTTACTTGGATATTTTTTACAAACTTTACTAGTTAAAAGACCTATTTCTATATATTCATCTTTAAAAAAGTCTACAAATGACTCAAAGTGTTGTGTTGCTAATATTTCAGTTGGAGCCATTATTGCTATTTGCAATTTTTTATTATTTTCTTTATCTCTATTTTCATAATGAGAAACTATATATGATATAGTAGCAGCTACTAAAGTTTTTCCACTACCAACATCTCCCTCAAGAAGTCTACCCATAGGATCGCTCTTTTCTAAATCTTCTGTAATGCTATTAATAGAATCTATTTGTCCAGCTGTAAATTTAAATTTATATTTTGCTTCTATTTTAGATATAAATTCTTTTTTATATTTTGTATCTATTTTATAAGAGAGACTATTTTTAGCTTTATACTTTTCTATTTGTTTTATTAATTGCAGAAAAAATATTTCTTGAAAAGAAAATCTTTTTCTAGCTACTAATATTTGCTCTTCTACCTTTTTAATATCTTTCCCTTTTGGTAAATGTATATATAAATATGCCTTATCTAGAGTTGGTAAATGTAAATCATTTAAGACATTTTTAGGAATTGGGTCAAAGTTTTTAACTTTTTCTAAAATATTGTATTCATGAATAACTTTTTTAATTAAAGTGTGAAGAAAATTAGAAGAAACTCCTTTTGTCTCTTTGTAGACGGGTATCATTTCTTTTAAATTTTTATTCTGAGCGTCAACCTCAGCAAAAATA
>JBDHUS010000003.1:0-50756 GCA_039809325.1 Minisyncoccia bacterium
GAGTATAGCTCTTGGAATGTGTGTGGGTATGAGTAAATATGGCTCTATAGCTCATAAATCGCGATTTAAGCAAGAATTTTTAGGCTTAGAGTAAAGTATGTTAAAATGTTAATTATTTATGGGAGAAAAGATTAAAAAGTATACAATAAAGTCAAAATTATTTGTGAAAAGTAAATTTGAAAAAGAAGATGGTGCTGGATGGCTCTTACTTCAGCAGATTATTATAGCTCCAATGTCGCTTTTGACTACTGTATTACTTGCAAAAGTCCTTTCAATAGAAACATATGGATATTATAAATATATTCTTTCTATATATGGAGTTATTTCTATTTTCAGTTTGTCTGGATTTTATTCTATTTCATTTTTAAATGTGCAAAGGGGGCAAGATGAATTTTTTAATATTGGATTTAAATATAGAAAGCTTTTAAGATGGATACCTGCTATCATTACACTATTTCTATCTTTATACTATTTTTATAATAATAATAATTTTCTTGGATTATTATTTTTAATAACTATATTTTCACATCTTTTTGTAGATCTATATGATTTATATCTCATAGCCACAAATGGAAAAGGCGATTTTAAATTAAATGCAAAGCTTGCTATTTTGAGTTATTTTGTATCATTTTTTCCTTCTATATTTGTAGCATATTTCATTTCTCAAAATCTATATCTGGTATTTGGGACAATGTTTTTCTTCCAATTTTTGTTTAGATATTTTGCATTTCAATATGTAAAGAAAAAGTATAATTTTCATTCTAATAAAGACTTTATTTTAGATATAAAAAAGAAAAAGGAATTCGAAAGAGAATCTCTCTCACTTTCTTTAAATAATGCCCTTGCTGGAATAAATGGCAATGCTAGCAATGCTATAGTCTTTAATAGGCTCGGTGCAGAGGCGACAGCAATATATTCACTTGCTATCACTTTTGCTGACTTTATTTATGGTATTATTTCTGCTCCTCTTTCAAAGACATTACTTATATTATCAAAAATGACAAGGGATGGAGTAGCAAATATAGAAAAGATAAAATTAATAAAAAGTATGTCAAAAAATTATTTCTGGCTGGCATTTCTCGGCATGGTGCTTTGTATGATATTTTTACCATTTGTTTATAAATTTTTATTTGCAAAATATCTCTTTTCATACAAATATGCAGTAGTCTATTCACTCTCAATTCTCGCTGTAGCACTATATCCAGCATTTCAATATTTTTATGAAGCTAGAAATATTAAATTATTAAATACAGTACAAATCATTACATTAATTATAGGTCTTACTGCATTATTCTTTTCTTCTTGGCATTTTGGTCTTTGGGGTGCTATAATAGTGGCAATGATAATGCGATTTGGGAATAATGTAACTTGTTTATTATTTTTAAATAAAGAAAAGTAGAATATTTTATATTTTTTTTATTATTTTATTTTTTAAATATTTGATTAGTTTTGGCCAAATATAAATATAAGTTTGTTTTAAAGATAATGCTGTCCAAGGAATCTTTTTTCTAGTTCTTACTTTTTCTAGTTTATTTTCAAAAATAAGACTTCTATTTTCTTGATATTCTATCTGATTTTTTTTTAAAATATCCGTTAAATATTTGGTTAGAGAAAGCTCGGTTGCTTTTTTATAATTATTCTCAATAGCCTCTAGATTATTTTCAAAAGCTTTATTTTTGATTGTTTCTTTAATGATTTTTAGAGCCTGTTCCGGATATTTAATATCAATTTTTACTATAGATCTATTATCAAAATAATCATAGATATTTTCACAACCATAATAAAATATAAAGCATTTCATACGCATAGCATCAGTTAGTTTTTCTGACCAATGATCTTTAGCTAAAGTATTTTCTAAAACTATAGTATATTTATAATTAAATAGACCATCTTCCATAGGAATTAATTTCTTAAAACCAAAGATATCTATACTTGATTTTATCTTTTTTAAATATTTTACAAATCTAAATCTATATGGATGAGTAGCATAAAAGAAATGATCAGTCGTAAGCAATGAGATCTCTTTAGTTTTAATCGTTACTGAAGTGCTCGCCTCAGATATTTTAGTTTTATCTTTAATCCAAGTCTGAAAACATATAGGGGTCAGAGCTTTAATAATTTTAGTTTTTAAATTTTTATATCTATAATCTTTATTGGTTAGAAAATATCCAAATTGGTTAATGTACTCATTTTTAAAAATCCTTATATCTCCTATTTCCGTATCCCAGAGAATAACATTATTTTTAGAATGATTTAATATCGGGTTTTCTTGATCAATATAATCGACAACCACTACTAAGTCGTTATTTTTAACTTTTGTATTAAAAACTATATTAGAGTTTATATTATTTTTTATATTGTTTAGATGATTTATATTTCTAAAATAAGGAGTATTAATATTTATAAATTTCATTAATATATTATAGCATTTATGCTATAATATATAAAATTATATGAATTTTCAATATAAAGTCATATTAATTAATCTGGATAAAGATAGAGATAGGTTAAATTTTATGGAAAATCAGCTACATAAGTTAGGTATAAAATTTGACAGATTTTCTGCAATTCATGGTAAGAATCATTTGATGAATAATTTTAAAATTTACAATCCTCAATTAAGTATTGAAAAATTTGGTAGAGAATTAACGGCTGGAGAATTTGGATGTGCTCTATCTCATAATATTTGTTATAAAAACTTTTTAGAAAAAGAAGAGTATAAGGATACAAAATATTTATTAATTTTAGAGGATGATATTATTCTGGATAAAGATTTTAAAAATATTTTAGAGAGAGAGATAGATAAAAATGAAAATAAACCTAAATGGGATTATTTACAATTTAACTACTATGATATTTATAAAATAAGTCTAATTTTTTCTTTGTTTATTAAAAAATTTAAATGGAATTATGTTATTTTTTCTAAAACTAAAAATTTAAAATTAAAAGTTATAAATTTCTTTAAAATTTTTATTTCTCCCTTTTTTTCACTTTTTACAGATATTAGAATGTATTTTTTATCTAAAAAAGGTGGAATATATAAACCTTTTCCTAAAAATTTAGTTTTAACTGGTGCTTATATTATTAAAAAAGAAATAGCTATTGATTTATATAATATTAATAAAAATATAATTTATCCTGCTGATATCGTCACTTCAGTAGAAATATGTAAATATAAAAAGTATAAATTTGGATTTTATACTCCTTTAATAGCTAAACAGAGAGAAGACATATTATCCAGTATAGATAGTATGGGTAAAAGATAAAGTAAATATTATTAGTAAAGATATATTATGCCAACTTATTTTAAAAATTTTAACAGCCTTAGATTTTATGCTTTTCTATCAGTATTTATAGGACATGTTTTTACGGGATTCCATTTAAATAGGTCTTGGGCAATATGGTTTTCAAATCATTTTGATTTGGCTTATTATGGGGTTATCTTTTTCTTTGTATTATCTGGATTTTTAATAACTAGTATTTTATTGAAACAAAAAAAAGATTTTGATAATATAAATATAAAAAATTTTTATATAAAAAGAATACGAAGAATTTGGCCAATATATTTTATAGTATTAATAGTTGGTTTTTTCTCAGTTCCTTGTATTATATTTATAGCAGATAGATTGGGATTAAACTTAAACTCATTAAGTGGAAATAATTTTAATGCTATACCTTGGTTTTTATTTTTTGTAGGTAATTTATATATTTCATATTTTGGTTTTTTTACTCCCATAATTGGTGTTTTATGGTCAGTAGCTATAGAAGAACAATTCTATATATTGTGGCCATGGTTTGTAAAGTATATAAATAATGCAATACTTGTTGTAGGATTTTTATCTGCAAGTTTTTTATTTTCTATATGGTTTAGATATTTTAACTATGGGACTTTATCTGAACATTTACATACTTTAGCTTGTTTAGGGTCATTAGGGGTTGGTTGTTTAGGAGCATATCTTACTTTTTATAATCAGAAAATATTGAACTTTTTTATTAATTTTAAAAAGACTTATTCTTTTATTATTTATTTTTTAACAACTATCTTATTTATAGGTATATGTCTCAAAAAAGAATTGCATTTAGATAATGCTTTAGGTATGTCGTCTATTTATGCTTTTTTGACTATATTATTTGTAATATTTATCCTTGAACAAGGATTAGCTACAAAACCTTTAATATCTTTTGGAAAAAATAAAATAACAGAATATCTAGGTAAAATATCTTATGGATTATATGCTTATCATATGGTAGCCTTTACTATTATTATTACATTGATGAAAATAGCACATATAATAATTGGAGAGGATGTATTATTATATATAAGTTCTATTACTTTAGTTTTCATAATAACGGTTATAATCTCTCATTTATCATATAAATACATTGAACTTCCTATTATGACGAAGAATAGATTATTATCTAAAAATAAGTTATTATTATAAATACATGAAGGATTTTAAAAACAAACTAGATAAATTATTATAATATCCTTAATATCCTATGAAAAAAGATCTTAAAAGTTACAAAAAACACAATAAGCAATATTATACAGAACATAATTCTTATGAAAATACTCTAAGAATAATTGAAGAGTATAACAAGGAAAATGTTTTTAGAAAGTTAGGTTTTAAGTTAGCTATAAAATTATCTAAAGATCTTCCATCTACTCATGTAGATATATCGGCTCTGGGACTGGCTGGCTTTTAAGAAAAACATCTCCGATTTTTGAGAAAGTTATCGCTGTGGAACCTTCCGAGAAAGCTTTAAAAATCTCTAGAAAAATAAATAAAGATAATCAGAACATATTTTAGATAGTAATATTAATTTTCCATTGTGGCACATTAGAAATAAATCTTGGAGGATTAAAAATCTATCAAACTAGCAACTCATTTTTCTTAATTTAGAAATGGCTGGATATGCTAGTGGAGTTTTTGGGATAAAGGTTGAGCGAGAGAAACTAGTAACTCAATATAAATATGACTTTTTTACTAAAATTGTTTGGAAGATAAATTTTGTATATAATATAATTATTAAGATATTAAATAAGATATGGAAGATAAAAAAATAAAGATAGCTTTTATAAAATATGGGGGACTTGCTTCTTCAGGAACTGAGAAATTTTTACAAAATATAGCTATTTTATTACCTAAAGATAAATTTGAAGTGGATTATTATTATTGTGATGCTACACCATATATTGGTTCAGATTTTAAACACCCCACTACAGATATTCTTAATATAGAACCAATGAAAAAAGCTGGAGTTAATTTAATAAAATTTGAAGTTGAAAAAATAGATGCTAGAAAAAGAAGTCTGCCTTGGATAAATACTAATTTTTTTAAGATATTTAAAAATGATTATGATCTTATTCAAACTGGAAAAGCAGGAAATCCAGTTTATCCATTTACTAAAATAAGAAATATTCCAATTATCGATTCTATTCATATTATGGGTGGAATAGACAATCAATATAATATTTCACGAGTTATGCATATCACAAAATGGAGTAGGGATAGATGGATTTTTAAAGGTGGTGATAAAAATAGAGCAGTGTTAGTTTCACATCCTATGATAATAGATGAAAAAGATAGTCACTCCATGAAAAAGGATATTGGGTTGGAAAATAAGTTAGTATTTGGTTTTCACCAAAGAGATGATGATGGTATATTCTCTCCAATACCTCTTGAGTCTTATAAAGATATAGAAAGTGAAGGGACACATTTTATAATTTTAGGTGGTTCTAAATTATATCGAGAGCAGGCCAAAGATCTAGGTATTAAAAATATAACTTTTTTAGATCACACGGGAGATAAGGTAAAAATTTATTCATTTCTAAAGACTTTAGACGTTTATGCTCATGGTCGTCGTGATGGAGAAATAAACTCAACCGCTATGGCCGAGGCTATGTATTTTGGTAAGCCGATCATCAGTCACACTTCAGATATTCATAATGGTCATATTGAATGTATTGGAGAAGGTGGGTTGGTGGTTAATAATTTGTCTGAGTATATTAAAGGGTTAAAATCCTTTTTTAACCCAGATTTTCTAAAAGAGAAATCTAGATTAGCTAAGGAGCAATTTGAAAAATTATATAATTCAAAAAAACAAATTGAAAATATTATAAATATATATAATGATGCTTTAAATAATCCTTATCCAAATAAATTTAAAAGATATATCTCACAGTTTCGAATTAGATTTTATATATTTAAAATTTTACAAAAACTAGGAATTTATAAATAAAATATGATCTCTATTCATACTTATACAAGCAATATCTTTAAAAAAGAGTTTTGGAAATATACTCTCAAAAAAATAATTGGGAAATATTCTGGCCCAGATGCGGTTCGTGATAGTTTACTTCGTGGACTAGAGGAGCTAGAAATTCCATATGAATTAAATGCTAAAAATCCAAAATACAAATATATTTGTGTCTTATCTGGAGTTGAAGTTTTAAGAGAGAGAATTAAATGCAAAAAAGAAGATCAGACAATTATCGCTGGTCCTAATCTAGTTATTACCCCAAATGATCATAATAGTCTCATCTTAAATAATAAAATTAATTTAGTTATAACTCCATCTAAATGGGTAGCTGATTTTTATTTAACTCTTGCTCCTGAGCTTAAGTCAAAAATAAAAGAATGGCCAGCCGGTGTAAAAATTCCTAAAATAGAAACTGATAGGTCGGGTAAAGTTTTACTTTATAAAAAAGATATATCAAACGAAATATATTCAAAAGTTAAAGATATTTTAGATAAGTTAAAGATAAATTATGAAGTTTTAGAATATGAAAAATTTTCACATAAGGAATATTTAAACAAATTGAAGAATACCCCGTATATAATTTATCTCCAAGCTTCTGAAAGCCAAGGACTCGCCCTACAGGAAGCTTGGAGTTATAATGTCCCAACACTTGTTTATCAGAATGAGAAAATGGTCTATAAAGGATATACTATAGAAGCCGAGAAATTATCAGCCCCATATTTAACGAATGAAGCCGGACAATTTTTCACTCTAGATAATTTGAAAGAGATTTTAAGCAATTTAAATTTAAATAATTTTGATCCTAAAAGATATTGTGAAGATAATTTGTCAGACAAGAAGTCAACTCAAAAATATCTTGCTATAATAAGAAATATATGAAAAAGCTAATTAAGGGTGTGTTTAAAATACTATTGACTCCGTTTATTTTGAGTGATTATTTTGAATTTAAAAAGTTTTACAAAGGTGAGCGATTTCCATTAAGTTGGAGGAATTTTAATCCGCAGATCTTAGACAAAACTTTAAAAACTAATTTTGATAGACACTATATTTACCACACTTCCTGGGCAGCCAGAAAAGTGAAAGAAATAAATCCTGTTAAACATATAGATATTTCTTCTAGTTTATACTTTGCAGGAATAGTTTCCGCTTTTATAGATATAGATTTTTATGACTATAGACCAGCAGATTTGCAATTAAGTGGGCTTAGGAGTTTAGAAGGGAATTTGCATAGTCTTCCTTTTGAATCTGGTTCTATTAATTCAATCTCATGTATGCATACCATAGAACATGTGGGACTAGGTAGATATGGAGATCCGATTGATAGTGAAGGAGATTTAAAAGCAATAGAAGAGTTAAAAAGAGTGGTAAAACATGGTGGTAATATTCTTTTCGTGACACCAGTCGGTAAACCAAAAATAGAATTTAATGCACACAGAATATACTCATATGAACAGATAATTTCTTACTTTGAAGGATTTGGATTAAAAGAATTTTCTTTAATTCCAGAGAATTCTGAAAAAGGGGGAATTATAATAGATGCTGACCCAAAATTAGTAAAAGAAGAAAATTACGCATGTGGTTGTTTTTGGTTTGTGAAAAAATAATTTTATGATCAAAGTTAAAATCCAAGCTGGACTTGGGAATCAAATGTTTCAATATGCTCTAGCTAGATCTATAAAAGAAAAAACTAATAAAGAAGTAGTCTTGGACTTGTCTTTTTATACCGATAGCGGGGTTGCTACTGGAGACACAGTAAGAGGTTTCGATTTGGATAAATTTAATATAGATAATACTTTAAAATTTGACTACAGTTCTACACCAAAAAAGATTTCTATTTTTGAAAAAATAAAAAGAAGACTATTAAATGAATCAGCATTTGTCTTTTATAAAAAGTATTTAAATCCTAAAGAAAATAGTTACTTAATAGGTTTTTGGCAATCAGAGAAATATTTTAAAAGTATAGAGTATATAATTAGAAAAGAATTTACCCTTAAAAATAAAATAGAAGACAGGGAGTATGATGATGAATCAAAAAATATTTTAGAAGAAATAGAGAATTCTTCCATATCTATTTCTATAAATGTGCGTAGGGGGGACTATGCTACAAATCAAAAAGTTCGTAGACATCACGGACTTATTTCAAAAGAATATTATACTGATGCTATAAATTTTATCTTAAATAAACTGAATATAGATAAAAATTTAATAAATTTTTTTATTTTTTCCGATGATATTGAGTGGTGTAAAGATAATTTTAAAGATTTAGAAAATTCTTTAAAGATATTTTATGTATCAAAAGATATTTCTGCCACAGATACTTTGTATTTGATTAGTAAATGCAGTCACAATATTATAGTAAATTCTTCTTTTTCTTGGTGGGGAGCTTGGCTTAATGAAAATAAAGATAAAATTGTTATAACTCCAAAACATTGGATGAGAGTAAAAATGGATATTAGAGATGTTGTTCCGGAAGAATGGATAAAATTAGAAAATGGATTTTATTAGTCTATAAGTAGATATAATTCTAACTCTCATAGCTGCTAGTTTCATTTTTGTTTTTGTAAAAAAAGCAGACCTGCTTGAACTATTTTGATGTATCCTATATTTTACTAAGTATTTATTTATATTTATAGATTTATTTTTATGAATATATTTTGTTATAAATTCGTAGTCTTCACACAATCTCATTTTAGGATTGAAGAGTTTATCGTTTTTTAGTATATCTTTTTTTATTATTAAAGAAGATGTTATAAAAGGATTCTTATAAGAAGAAGATATTTTTATTTTTCTATTAGATAAAGGAGGGTATGTAAAATATCCAATATTAGTGTTATTTTGATCAATAACTTCTGCCCATGTTCCACAAATTTTTAATTTAGTATCTTTTAAAAAGAAGTCAATTTGAGTTTCTAATTTATTTGTTGTCCAGATGTCATCCGCATCAATAAAAGATACATATCTTCCAACCGAAGAAAGGATACCCGTATTTCTACTGGTTGATACACCCCTATTTTCTTGGTTTATTATTTTTATTCTATTATCTTTTTCTTTATATTCACTTATTATGTTTAAGGAAGAATCGGTTGAGCCGTCATTTACTATGATAAATTCAAAGTCTTTGTATGTTTGATTTAAAACACTTTCAATAGAATCTTTTAAAAATTTTTCTGCATTATATACTGGCATTATTACAGAGATTTTAGAGTTCATACTTTTATATTCCTGTTTTTCCTATTAAATTTTTGAGAGTTCTCAAAGTCAAAGACACATCCAACAAAATAGATCTGTGTTTCAAATAATAAATATCATAAGAAAGTTTTTCTTTTGTAGCATCTGTTGCTATACCAAACTTTGGTACTGATTTTTGCTCTTGATATATTTGGGCGTAACCTGAAAGGCCAGGGGTAATGGTGTGACGGATACCGTAAAAAGGTATTTGGTTAGAATATTCTTTTACAAGAGGTGGTATTTCTGGGCGAGGACCAATTAGTGAGAGTTCTCCGTTTATAATATTTATAAGTTGTGGAAGCTCATCAATTCTTGTTTTGCGTAAAAATTTGCCAAATTTTGTTACTCTGCTGGCTTCATCTTTACTTGTGCCGTCTGAATTCTTTACTTGGGTCATACTTCTAAATTTATAAATCTCAAAGACTTCATTATTTTTACCCACTCTCTCAGACACATAAAATAAATCTCCTTTATCCTGAATCCTGAGTCCAATATATACAAAAGGATAGAAAATTAATGATACAAAAAAGGCGGGGACTGAAATAAGTAGATCAATAAATCTTTTACTTTTTTCATAAAAATTTCCTTTCTTTTGGTAAAGATTATTAAAGAACCATCCAGCATCTATATTTTCTAATGGAATTTTCTGCAAGACTTCTTCGTAGAGATCTGCGAAATTTACCACATCTACTTTTTCTAAAAGTAATTCGTAAAAGAGGGAAATAGAATTTTTGATATGTGGGTGATGCATATTTATGGCAAGCATATTAAAATTCCCTTCATGAACTTTATTTTTAATCCTTGTGTATAAATCTAACTCTCTATTATCAGAAAGATCTATAAAATCTATTTTATTAATACCTAAAACTTTATTATTTGCCATCTCTTCTTTTAATTCTTGTAATTCACTTCCTTCGGCGACAAGTAGTAAGTTTGTGGTCTTTGGAGCTTTTATAAATACTCTCACATATCTTCTCCAGCCAAATATTAGCCCACTAGATATTAGTATATATATGATTAAAATTGTTTTTGGAGCGATAGTAAAAGAGGGTGAAGTGTAGAAAATAATTGCTCCAATTACCGAAGAGAGTATTTGGCTAGTTATTATTCTTTTATTTAATTCTGTGTATATTTTGACAGACATTTTGTCATACAGGCCGTAAATGTAAAAAGCTAAAAGATTGATAATAATGATTAATAGAAAAGGATAAAAGACTTTAGCAAATTCCGCTTCACCGATTATAGATAGATTTCTTATAGATAATGATATGTAAAGAGATAGGGAAAGGATAAAAAAATCGCAGAAAGCTACGAATATTCTCTTTGTGATTTTGGTTGAAATCATGTATATTTGTTTATAAGCATATTATACAGATTATTCTAAAAAAATAAAAGTATGAAAATACTATATATAATCACCAAAAGTAACTGGGGAGGAGCGCAAAAATATGTCTTTGATTTGGCGAAAAATATAAAGTCGGAAGAGCGGGAGGTGAAAGTGGCTTTTGGTGGAAACGGACTTCTTTCTCAAAAATTAAATGATGAGAAAATAGAAACAATACACATAAAAAATCTTGATAGAGATGTAAATATTTTAAAAGAATTTTCTGTGGCGAGCGAACTTTATTCTGTTCTAAAAAAAGAAAATCCAGATATTGTGCACCTTAATAGCTCTAAGATTGGAGCCATTGGATCACTTGTAGCGAGGCTTGCGGGGATAAAGAAAATAATTTTTACAGCACACGGTTTTCCTTTTAGAGAAGAAAGGCCTTTTTTACAAATAATTTTGATTAAATTTATTTCTTGGCTTTCTATAATTTTTTCTCACAAGACAATATGTGTATCAAAAAAAGACTATGAGGATGTAAAAGATTGGCTATTTGTACAAGATAAAATCATAACTATTCATAATGGAATAGAGATAAATGAAAGTGTAAAAGAAAATAATAAGGAAGAAGGGGAAGTAAAAATAGTTTCAATAGGAGAATTAAATAAAAATAAAGGATTTGAATATGCTTTGCAAGCGGTAAACTTCTTAAAAGAGAAGGTAAAGAATTTTAAATATACAATTTTATCTTTTGGTGGAGATGAAAGAGAGAGTTTGGAAAAGCAAATCTCAGAATTGTCTTTAGAAAAATATGTAGATCTTATAATAACTAAAGAAAAAAGCGATAAACTTTTGAAAAATTTTGATATATATTTTATGCCATCTATAAAAGAGGGGCTACCTTATGTTTTGCTTGAAGCTGGGATGAATTCTCTACCTATTGTAGCAAGTGATACAGGAGGTATAAATGAAATAGTAGAAAATTATAAAAATGGTTTTTTAATAAAGCCAAAAGATATAAATGGATTTTTACTTTCTTTAGAAAGATTGATAGCAGATAAAGAATTAAGAGAAAAAATGGGGCGAGAGGCCAAAGAGAAAGTACGGAGAGAATTTGATTTAGAAAAAATGTTAAAAAAAACAAAAGACATATATTTTTAAAAACTTGCAATTTTTCTAGCCTAATGATATAATATAATAAGTTAAGGAATTAATTTAGGTTTGGTAAGGATAAGGTTGGCCGAGTATTTCTATATTCGGCTTTTTATTTGCATTTGAATTGTATAGTAGTATAATGAAATAGGTTTAAAGAATTATTAAATTGTTAATGGTTAATGAAATACCCCTGTTTCTACAGGGGTATTTTTGATAATACAATCGCTTGCATTAATTTTTTTTATATGCTATAATGTATTTGGTATTAAATGGATAGATGGCTTTAAAGGATAGGCTACAATATGTAGCTTATCCTTTAAAAATATCCTCTATATTTAAAATTTAAATATTTTTTTTTCATATAAGCAGTTAGTTTTGAGTAGCCCTCCCGTTTCTACAGGAGGTCTTTTTTTTATTTTATTTTATGATATTATTTATTAATAATATTATTGGGTCTATAGTTCAGTGGTAGAATAGCGGTCTCCAAAACCGTTGACCGAGGTTCGAATCCTCGTGGACCCGCAAAATTATATATGAAAGTATATTTCTGTTCACAACATATAAATATTACAGATAAATATTGGCAAAATAAAGCTTGCACTTTGTGTACTCTTTGGATGGCTTTAAAGTCTTTAAATGATGATTTTAATCTATCTCCAGATGAGCTTTTAAATGAAGCATTATTAATTAATTCTTTTATTGATCCTGGATATTGGAATCATTTAAAAATAGCAATACTTGCTCACAATCACGGCTCTCCAGCATACAATGAAGAATTTAAAAGTTTTCCTTTTGGAAAAGAGACAAAATATGCAGAATCAATAAGGGACTTTGGAGTAGAGAAGATTTTTAATTTTATAAAAAATAAAGAAGGATTTGTTATAGCTTCTGTACCAAAAGATTTTATACATTTTGATAAACCACATTCAATATTGATTCATAATATAGAAGAGGTGGAGGATGGAGGTGAAATTAAAAAATATTTTATATATAATGATAGTGAAAAATTAAATGAAGAAGATGGGGCAAATTTAAAAGTATCAAAAGAAGAATTTAAAGAAAAATGGCGAAGACTTGGTATATTTATAAATAAAATTAATAATCAATATAAATAGAAATAAAAAAGTCGCACTAATTGATTTTGGTGCGACGAATTATTTTATTATATTTCTGGTTTATAATACTGTATACCAAGAGAACCTTTTTTCTCGGTACCATCTGGAAGATGGTATAGCTGATCTCTTATAGATAAAGAAAGTATAGATCCAGGAATAAGGAGAATATTTTTAAATTTCTCCTCATCAATATGCCAAAGCATAGTGTCTAGGATATCGAGAAATTCTAATTCTCCATCTCCTTTTATTCTTTCGAATTTATAGACATCGTCTCCAGTCACACCAGTGTCTGGATAAATTTTTATAATTTTCCATTTTTGGTTTTCGTTTATTATGTCTAGATTCTCTAGGGCTTCAACAATTTTTGAATCTCCAATAATCGCATGACTATTTAGAGTATTCAAAAGATCTTTCTTAAGTTTTTTAGCTTCTTTATATTTATACAAATATAAATATATAAGAATAAAAAATAAGAAGAAAAGAACAAAAGCACTGAAAATTAATAGAATTGCAGAGATGAACATTTTTTTAATTTTTTTGTGAAAGGATAAATTTTTATCTATTTGAATATATTATATTTAATTTACTTTGTCAAATTTTATTTTTTTATTATTTTATTAAATAAAATATCTTCTTATAAGAATATACTTATGATATAATCTTTTAAAATAAAGCTATATTTATATATATGAATATTAATCAGATAAGAAAAAAATATTTGGATTTTATGAAGTCAAAAGGGCATATTATTGTCCCTTCTAGCTCTCTTATTCCAGAAAATGATGCTACCACTCTTTTTACTGCTGCTGGAATGCAGTCAATGATAAATTATATTTTAGGAGAAAAACATCAAGCAGGAAATACAATAGCAGATACTCAAAAATGTTTTCGCTCACAAGATATAGAAGAAGTTGGAGACAACAGACATACTACATTTTTTGAAATGCTTGGTAATTGGAGTTTTGGAGATTATTTTAAAGAAGAACAAATAGATTTTTTGTATCAATTTTTAACAGATAAAGAAGTTGGGCTAGGTCTTGATTTGAATAGATTATATTTTTCTTATTATGCTGGCGATGAAAAATTAAATATAAAAGAAGATATTGATATAAAAAATTATTTATTAAATAAAGGAATAAATGAAAATCATATTTATAAATATGATAATAAAAAGAATTGGTGGAGCCGTGCTGGAGCTCCAGAGAATATGCCAGAAGGCGAGCCTGGTGGACCTGACTGCGAAGTATTTTTTGATTTTGATCCAGATGGAGAAATGAAAATTCATAAAAATAGCGAATTTAAGAGTGATATATGTCATCCAAATTGTGATTGCGGTAGATTTCTAGAAATAGGAAATAGTGTCTTTATACAATATAAAAAAATAGGAGATAAATTGATAGAGCTAGAGCAGAAAAATGTGGATTTTGGTGGAGGGCTTACAAGGCTCGCTGCAGCGATTAATGATGATGCTGATATTTTTAATTTAAATATTTTTGATAGAGCAAAAGAGATATTAGAAAATCTTGCAAATAAAAAATATAATGAAAATGAAGAAGTTAAAAGAAATTTTAGAATTATTTTAGATCATATACAGGCTGCTACATTTTTAATAGGAGATGGAGTAATGCCTGGAAATAAAGATCAAAATTATTTTGTAAGAAGACTTATAAGAAGAGCAATAGTTGCAGGCCATAAATTAAATATTAAAGATAATTTTACAAAGAGTATAGCAGAAACTTTTATAGAATATTATAAAGAAGGAGAAGAATATCTTGGAGATAATTTATCTAAAAATAAAGAAAAAATATCAGAAGAATTAGAAAAAGAAGAAATAAAATTTAAAAAGACACTTCAAAACGGATTAAAAGAATTTGAGAAAGCGAGTGATAATGGTATTTCAAAAGAAGAAGCTTTTAATCTTCTTCAAACTTATGGATTTCCAATAGAATTAACAATAGAATTAGCCAAAGAAAAGAATTTAGAAGTAGATTTAGAGGGGTTTAATAAATTAAAAGAAGAACATGCAGAAAAAAGTAGAACTGCAAGTAGTGGAATGTTTAAAGGAGGTCTCGCAGATAATAGTGAAATTACAACAGCTCTTCACACAACTTGTCATCTTATGCTTGCTGGTATGAAAAAAGTACTTGGAGAGAATGTTTCTCAAGCAGGAAGTAATATCACAACTGAAAGATTAAGATTTGATTTTAATTTTGATAGAAAAGTAGAAGAAAAAGAGATAAAAGAAATAGAAAATTATGTAAATAATACTATCAAAAGTGGATTTAATGTCAGAATAGAAGAAATGCAAAAAGAAAAAGCAAAAGAAGCAGGGGTGACAGGGTCATTTTGGGAAAAGTATCCAGATATAGTAAAAGTTTACAATATAATAGGAAATACAGGAGAAATATATTCAAGAGAGCTTTGTGGAGGTCCTCATGTAGAAAATAGTAATAATTATTTGAAAGGAAAAATTTTTAAAATTATAAAAGAAGAGGCAGTTTCAGCTGGTATAAGAAGATTTAAAGGTGTATTAGTATAAATATAATTATAATAAAATTTGACTTCGTTTAAGTTTTTTAGTAGATTTAATTTGGTAATTATATTTTCAAACTTAAACTTTTTTAAAATGAATATTTCAGATTCAAAAATAAAAAATCTTGGAAGTCTAGAAATACTAGAACCATACACTAGAAGTGGCTTAAAAAAATTTTTTAGAGAAAGAGAGTTAAAAGCTGGAGAATTAAATAAAAAAATAGAAGAATTAGAAAAAGAAATTCATGATTTTTTTAAATATGGAAAAGAAAAAGTTCTTCTTTTTTTAGATTATACTAAAAATGAAAATAGAGTATATGTTAAACCAAATAAATGCTCTACGAGAAGTATTAATCCATATTTGGATAGCACAAATTATGATTTAAAAAAAGGAATTGTTTTAGAGTCCATTACATTAATTCGAAAAGAGTTTCTATCATTACAAAAAATAGAATATTCTTATGTATTAAAATTTTCATTTGAAAAAAACTCTAGCAGACTAACACCTACTCTATCATTCCAATTCTCAAGATTTTATTTTATGAGTTCATCCCTTTCTTTTATAGAAAAAAGAAGGAGTTTATTAGGTACATTAGCAGATTGTGAATTATCATTATCATTTTATGACAAAGATATTTACAATAATACATTAAAAATCTTGAAAAATAATTTTAATTTTTTATTTAATAAAGAAAAAAAAGATAAATGCCTCATTTAAAAGAGGCATTTTTTATGTTAAAATATAATTATGACTTATCAAGGGTATATACAAAAATATTTAGATATTAAAGTTTATAAAGATAAAACTATTATAAAATATTGTAATAATAATAATATTTGTTTTATACATGAATACCAATTAGGTATAGATAAAATAGAAAAAGCATTGGTAAGTGAAATTATTATGAGTAATTGGATAGGTGAAGTTATTTATACATTAGATCAAATATCTTTAGCAGACAGAGTCCCTACCACTATATATTTATATACAGAAAAATACAGCACTATATTTGAGAAGTTTTTAAAGGATAAAAACACTTATTCACAATTTTATATAGAAAATAAAGAAAATATACATTCTCCTCGTGTTATAATAAAAAAGATAAATTATGCAATTATTAATTCTCACATAGAGAGCTCTCTCTCGCATAAAGATTTAAAAGAAAACAATCTAAATCAAAAATCAAAAATATATGAGAGATATACGAAAGCGATATCACAATTCAAAATCTAATAATGAGATAAAAATAGTTAGAAGTAATAGAAATATTTCTGACGAATTTGATAATAAATTTTTAGATAGAAGAAATATTTCTGAAAAGGCTGAGATGTTTGAAAAAGGAGAGTATCAAGATATTTCTTACACAAGAGAAGGAAAGCCTATTATGAAAGCTTCTTCTCATTTTGATTTGAAAAATTCTATTTCTAAAAAAAGAAAAAGAGATGATTTTGATGTTTTAAAAAGAGGAGAATTTTTTAATTCTAAAAAAAGAGATTTTGATGAAGAAGATATTAAGATTTATAAAAAGGCTAAAAATAAAAAGAATAAAAGAAAAAAAGTATTTTGGTATTCAATTTTTATAATACTAATATTAGGATTTTTATCTTTAACTTTCATTTTTGATAAAGCTACTATTAATATTAATCCAAAATATAAAGATATAGATATTTCAGATCAGTTTTTATTTTTTAAAGACGATATATTAGTAGATATTGCTTCCACTACATTGTCTAAAACTATTTTAAGATCAGAGCCAAAAGAAGTTAATCAAAAAGCACAAGGTGAAATAACTATTTATAATAATTATTCAGATGCTCCTCAAGTTTTAATTAAAAATACAAGATTTCAAACTGAAGATGGAAAAATTTTTAGAATAAGCGACAGCATAACTGTACCAGGAAAAAATGGAAATAATCCAGGAACTATAAAGATTAAGGTATCAGCGGATACTTATGGAAAAGAATATAATATAGGCCCTACAGATTTCAAAATACCAGGATTTAAAGGTACAGCAAGATATGATGCCTTTTATGCTAAATCTGATACTCAAATGTCTGGTGGAGCCTCAGGTATTGTGCAAATAGTTTCAGAAGCTGATATAGAAAATGCAAATTCAGAATTAAAACCAAAGCTTGTTTCAGACTTATCTTCTATTACAAACAATATAATACATGATGGATATTATACTTTATACGGAGTTCCTATAATTACTTTTTCTGATAATAGTAATATTTTACCAACAGCAGAAGATAATACATACTATTTATCTGGATTTTCTACCATATTTTCTATCAAAAAAGATATATTAGCTAAAATGATAGCAAAACAAGCTTTAAAAGATGAATATAATGAACAAGATCTAGTCAGACTTGAAAATATTGATAATTTATCATTTTCTTTAGCGGAAGATACAGACTCAAATTCTAATATTTTAAAGGTTAAAATAGAAGGAAAAGTTAGAATTGTTTGGACATATTCAGATAATGAATTAAAAAATGATTTAGTAGGTCAAAAAGTTAAAAATTTTACAAAAATACTAGAAAAATATAATTATGCTATACTAGATGTCACTTATAGTACAAATCCAAACTGGATGAATAGTTTTCCAGATTCTTTAAATAAAATTAAAATAATAGAAGAAATTAAATAAAATAAATTAAATTAAATATGGATGATGAATTAGAAATAAAAGAAGGAAGAGTAATAGAAGCGCTACCAGCAGCTCTTTTTAGAGTTAAATTTAATGATGATGGTCGAGAAATGGTCTGCTTCTTAAAAGGAAAAATTAAAGTATTTAAAATTAAAATTTTAGTAGGAGATAAAGTAATAGTTGAAGTAGATCCTTATAGCAATAAAGGGCGTATTATTCGTAGGATTTAAAGTTTTATTTAAAAATAATAAATATATAAATAATTACTTGCATTTATTATATTTTTGTAGTATACTTCTCTAACAAACTAAAAACTAGTTTTATTTTTTTGCTCAATCATAATTTATGAAAGTAAAATCATCAATTAAAAAAATTTGTTCAAATTGTAAGATGATTAAGAGAGAAGGCACTCTTCGTGTTATTTGTGTCAATCCTAAGCATAAACAAGCACAAAGATAATTATAATTAAATATTCATAATATGCGTATAGCAGGTATAACAATTCCAGAAAATAAAAGATTAGAGATAGCATTAACTGCTGTTTATGGTATTGGGCGAAGTAGAGCAAAAATTATCTTAAATAATTTAAATATAGATATAGGTAAAAAAGTTCCAGAATTAAGCCAAGAAGAAGAAAAAGATATTAGAAAAGAAGTCGAATCTTTTAAAATTGAAGGAGATTTGAGAAGGGATAAACAATTAAATATAAAAAGAATAAAAGATATTAAAACTTATAAAGGTATAAGACATATTAAGAATCTACCAGTTAGAGGTCAAAGAACAAAAACTAATTCTCGTACTATAAGAGGCAATAGAAGAGTAACTATGGGTTCAGGTAGAAGAAAGACAGAAAAAACATAAAAATTTATTTATCAAATTTATGGGAAAAAAACGAGTAGTAAAAAAAGTAGGTGCAGGATTAGACAATGCTTTAAAAGCAAGAAGTCTTTCAAAAGCTCTTAAGAGAAAAATCTCCGAAGGAATATTATATGTTGAATCAACATATAATAATACAAAATTAACATTAACAGATACAAGTGGCAATGTTATGACATGGTCAACTTCTGGATCGCTTGGATTTAAAGGGGCAAAAAAAGGAACTCCTTTTGCTGCTGGAAAAATAGCAGAAGTTATTGGAGAAAAAGCTTCACAAGCAGGTGTAAAAGAGGTTAAAGTTATTGTTAAAGGAGTAGGATCAGGAAGAGAAGCAGCTATTAGAAGTTTTGCAGCTTTTGGTATGGATATTACTTCAATAGAAGATCAAACCCCAGTTCCTCATAATGGTCCAAAACCTAAAAAACCAAGAAGAATCTAGAATTATTTAAAATTTATGGCAGAAAAAACATCACAAAAAACAAATACAACAAATAAATCTCAAATTGAAAGAAAACATAAAACAAATCTTTCTGAGTATGGAATTCAAATGAGAGAGAAACAAAAAATCAAAAAAGACTATGGAGTTTCTGAAAAACAATTTGTATCATATGTTAAATATGCACAAAAATCTACAATAAATACAAAAATACCTCCAGCATTAGGTATTTATAGAGGTCTTGAAACTAGACTTGATAATGTTATTTTTAGAATGGGGCTCACAAAAACAAGAAGAGCTGCAAGACAAATGGTTTCTCATGGACATATACTTGTAAATGGGAAAAAGATTAATATTCCTTCACATAAAATTAAAATAAATGATATTATATCAATAAGAGAAGGGTCAAAAAATACAAAATTATTTATAGAGATTCCTCTAAAAGAAAGAGATTTTTCTACTTCTGATTGGATAGATTTGAATATTTCAAAACTTGAAGCAAAAATTTTAGCTTTACCAAAAGAAATAGAAGCCGGATTTGATTTTGCAAAAGTCCTTGAATTTTATAGTAGATAATATTTTAGCTTTAATAGACTTGATTTTTATAGACTTTTTGTGTTATAATTTAAACTATTAAATTCGTTTATTTATTAGAACAATAGGTCAGAAAATAATAAAAATAAAATTTATGCATTCACAAAATATCAATTTACCATCAAAACCAAAAATAATTAAAGAAGAGGGCAATAAAGGTACTTATGAGATAGACGGTCTATATCCAGGATATGGATACACTTTAGGAAATTCAATGAGAAGAATTATCATCTCTTCTATACCAGGAGCAGCCATAACTTCTTTATCTATAGAAGGAGTAAAACATGAATTTTCTACAATAGAAGGAATAAAAGAAGATGTGATAGGTATTATTTTAAATCTTAAAAATATTAATTTTACATTACATTCAGATGAGCCACAAAAGATTTTTTTAAAAGTAAAAGGTCCTAAAGTTATAACAGCTGGAGATATAGAAGCAAATTCTTCAATTTCTATTTTGAATAAAGATGCATATATATGTGAAATTACTGGTAAAATTTCTCTTGAAATGGAGATGACAGTAGAAAAAGGTATAGGATATATTTCAAAAGAACAAGTAGAAAAAGAAAGAACAGCAATAGGAGCCATTTCTCTAGATGCTGCATTTACTCCTGTACGAAGAGCTGGTTATGAGGTTGAAAATATGCGTGTGGGAGATAGAACTGATCATAATAGACTAAGAATAATTATTGAGACTGACGGTACTATTTCACCTAGAGAAGTTTTAGAGCATTCAATAGAAATAATGATAAAACAACTTCAAGCTATAGTAGGGTTTAAAGAAAATTTAATACAACAAAAAGAAGAAGGTATAATGTCTGATGATATTACAGAAATAGTTATGGATAAAGCAGATTCACCAACCAAAATAAAAATAGAAGAATTACAATTTTCTACACGTACAGAAAATGCTTTAATAGCAGGAGGAATAAAAACTTTATCGAATCTTTTAAAAAAGACAGAAACTGATCTTAAAGCATTAGGTGGTCTTGGAGACAAAGCAATAGAAGAAATAAAAGAATTATTAGATGGTAAAGGTCTTTCTTTAAAATTAGAAAAAAAATAAATTTGCAAAAAAAGACAAAAAAGTGTATAAAATACAAATAAAATCATGAAGCATCATAAAAACTTTAGAAAATTTGGAAGAGAAAAAAATCAAAGGCAAGCATTTATAAAAGGTTTAGTTATTAATCTTATTCGTAATAGCAAAATAGAAACTACAGAAGCTAGAGCAAAAGAAATTAGACCTTTTGTAGAGAGACTTATTACTTTAGCAAAGATAGACTCTGTATCAAGAAGAAGGCTTGTTTCAAGCAGAATTTTTAATCAAGAAAATGAGACTAAAAAACTTTTTAGTGAATTAGCGCCTAAATATAAAGAAGTAAATGGAGGATATACAAGAATTACAAAACTTGGTCAAAGAATAGGTGACGGCTCTCCAATTGCTGTAATTGAATTTGTATAAAAATATGACAACTTTAAATATTAAAAAAGAATATACTATAGATGCAGAAGGAAAAACTCTAGGAAGACTTTCTACAGAGATCGCAGCTATTTTGAATGGTAAAAATAGTGTAAATTTTGCAAAAAATAGAGTCTCTCTCGTAGAAGTAAAAGTATTAAATGCTTCAAAAGTAAAATTAACAGGAAACAAAATGAAAGAAGTTTTTCACAAAAGATATTCTGGTTATCCAGGAGGACAGAAATTTCTTAATCTTGCTATGGTAGCAGAAAAAAAGGGTTATAAAGAAATAATTCGTCATGCAGTAGAAGGAATGCTTCCTAAAAACAGATTACAAGACAAAAGAATGAAAAACCTTTTAATAGAAGAATAATAAATAATTTATAAATTTATGAATAAATATATAGAAGCAATAGGAAGAAGAAAAACATCTACAGCAAGAGTAAGATTAACTCCAGCTAGTAAGGCTTCTTTTATAATAAACGATAAAAATGTTCATGATTATTTTCAAACATCTGAATTACTTGCTATTGTAAACGATGCATTTACTAAAAGTGGAATAGCAAATAAGTATACTATCACTGTAAAAGTTTCAGGATCTGGTATTCATTCACAAGCAGAAGCTGTTCGCCATGGTATTACAAGAGCATTAGTAAAAGAAGATGAATCTTTGAGAAAAGAGCTCAAAAAATTAGGTTTCTTAAAAAGAGATCCTAGAAGTAAAGAAAGAAAGAAATTTGGACTTAAGAAAGCTAGAAAAGGCCCAACTTGGTCAAAGAGATAAAAACAAAAAAACTGCGTAAAAGCAGTTTTTTGTTTTAGTCATATTGAATTGTTTTCTGCAACTTAAAGACATAATTAACATATAATATTTTTATATAAAATGCAATATTTTATTAAGAATAATGGTTGATAAAATAGAAAATCTCTTATTTTTCAATTTTTCATAAATCTTGACAAAAATTTTCCTTTTCGCCGCGACCTTACTTTATGGAAAAATAATAATGGAAAGGTTTGCTCTATGGCTTTATGACATGTGCTCGGCGTATTATATGTGAGAATAAAAAGAATAAAAATGAATGAACTTGAATTTTTTGGTTGGTCTGTTGCCTGTGTTCGCAAAGTTCCAAAACATGTTTAATTTTTGTTTATATTTTTTAAAACCCTATCAAATATCATAGGGTTTTATTTTTTAATAACTATTTTTGCCCTAAAAATTATTTTATGATATTATTTAATTAACACTAAATCTGGGTGAATTTATTAAAATACAAGAAATGAAAATAAGTTAGTGTTTTGTTGTTTTCCACTTATGCAATAATTTATTTGTGAAATTTAATAAAGATAAAAAGCTTAGGTGGATTTAAAAAATATGAAAGATAAAAATTTAAACAATGATAATTTAGATAATATAGAAAACTTAGAAGATTTTGAAAGAGAGGAGGATGCCACTTCTAAAAGTGAAGATTATGTTAGTGACGATGTTGTTTTCGAAGAATTAAATGCTGAAGGAGAAGAAATGAGTGAAAAAGAAAAGGAGAAACATCATAAAGATAAATTGAAAGAAAAATTTGAAAATAAAATAAAAAGGTTGGAAAAGGAAAGAGATGAATATTTAGCTGGATGGCAAAGAGCTCAAGCTGATTATAAAAATCGCGAAAAAGAAATAGAAGAGTATAAAAAAGATATATTAAAATTTGCGAATACAAATCTTATTAGAGATATTATACCAGTATTTGATGGTTATGATATGGCTAGAAATAATAAAACTTTATGGGAATCTGTAGATGCAAATTGGAGAGTTGGGGTAGAATATCTTTTTATGCAATTAGAAAAAGTTTTAGAATCAAATGGAGTTCAAACTTTTGGAGAAATCGGTGAAGTTTATGACACGGCTTTTCATGAAGCTGTAGAAAAAATAGAATTAGACTTTACAGAAAAAGATAATAATGGTAAAATATTATATGTACTTCAGAAAGGCTATAAGATAGAAAATAAAATATTGAGAGAAGCGAAAGTAAAAGTCGGATATTTTGAAGAAAAATAATCTTATTAAAAATTAAATTAATAATTAATAAAATTAAAATAAAAATAAAAAATATGAGTAAAATTATAGGTATAGATTTAGGAACAACAAATTCAGCAGTGGCTATTATAGAAGGAGGACATCCAAAAATAATTGAAAATGTAGAAGGCTATAGAACAACACCTTCTGTAATATCTTATGCTAAAAATGGTGAAAAATCAGTAGGAGTTACAGCAAAAAGACAAGCTGTTATTAATCCAGAAAATACTATTTATGGAGTAAAGAGATATATGGGCCACTCTTTTAAAGATAAAGAAGTGCAAAATGATATTCCTAATGTAGCATACAAATTAAAAGAAGGACAAAATGGGTCAGTACTTATCACTTTATCTGGAAAAGATTATAGGCCAGAAGAGCTTTCTGCTATGATACTTCAAAAAATAAAAGGAGATGTAGAAGCAAAACTTGGTGAAAAAATAACAGAAGCAGTTATTACAGTACCAGCATATTTTAATGATACACAAAAGCAAGCCACAATAGATGCAGGAAAAATAGCAGGTCTTGATGTTAAAAGAATTATTCCAGAGCCTACAGCAGCAGCTTTAGCTTATGGATTTAATTCAAATAAAAATGAAAAATTAGCAGTTTATGACTTTGGAGGTGGAACATTTGATATATCAATTTTAGAAGTAGGAGATGGTGTTGTAGAAGTAAAATCAGTAGATGGGGACTCACATCTTGGAGGAAGAGACATTGATCAACAAATCATAAAGCATATAGCTGATAAATTTAAAGCTGAAACAGGTATAGAAGTATTAAATGACACTTTAGCATTACAAAGAATAGATGAGGCAGCAGAAAAAGCAAAACATGAACTTTCTACCCAATCAGAATCTGAAATATTTTTACCATTTCTTGCAGCGGGGAGTGATGGACCAAAAAATCTTCAAATGAAATTAACTCGTGCAGAACTTGAAAATCTTGCTCGTCCATTTATAGAAAGAACAATAGAAATAACAAAAAGAGCATTAGAGAATTCTCCATTTAAAAAAGAAGAGATTCATGATGTAATTTTAGTTGGGGGACAGACAAGAATGCCAATGGTAATAGAAGCTGTTAAAAATCTTTTTGGTAAAGACCCAAATAGAAGTATAAATCCAGACGAAGTAGTTGCTATGGGTGCAGCAGTACAAGCCGGAGTTCTTCAAGGAGATGTAAAAGATATACTTCTTCTTGATGTGATACCTTTATCACTTGGTATTGAGACTATGGGTGGAGTAGCTACAAAGATTGTAGAGAAAAATACGACTATTCCAACTCAGAGATCACAAACATTCTCAACAGCAGCAGATAATCAGACATCAGTAGAGATTCATATAGTTCAAGGTGAAAGACCGCTTGCAGTAGATAATAAATCTCTAGGAAGATTTATCCTTGATGGTATTCCACCTGCACCACGTGGTATGCCACAAGTAGAAGTATCTTTTGATATAGACGCAAATGGTATTTTAAATGTAAAAGCAAAAGATAAGACAAGTGGTAAAGAGCAATCTGTACGTATAGAGGCCTCATCTGGACTCACTGATGATGATATAAAGAGAATGCAAAATGAAGCAGAAGCAAATGCTGAAGCAGATAAAAAGAAAATGGAATTAGTAGAAGTAAAAAATTCTGCTGATCAAATGATTCATACTGCCGAGAGAGCTCTCAAAGATGCAGAAGGGAAAATTTCTGATGATATTAAAAATGAAGTCACTCAAAAGAGAATTGACCTTACAAGTATTAAAAATAATCCAGATTCTACTCTTGAAGCTATTAAAAAAGCTACAGAAGAACTTTCAGAATCTATGATGAAAATAGGTGAAGCAATGAAGACAGCAAATGATAATTCTGGAGCATCAAATACAAATACAGAAAACTCTAATCAAGATTCTAATTCTAATCAATCAAATTTTAATCATGATGATGAAGATTTGAATAAAAATAATGAAGAACAAAAATAATTAGAGTCTTTATGTAGTAGAGAATAAATAAATTCTCTATTATATTAAAGACTTAGATTGTGGTATATAATAAATAAAATAAATATATGGAAAAGTTTGATTTAGAAAAACGAAAAGGAAATGATAAACAATATAAAACTTTAGAAGTAATTCCAAGAACTAGTTTAGGAGGTATAGATTGGTATAAAGCTTTAAAAGAAAGTGCTATTGAGAAACTTTTAAAACATTACAATGATATAGTAGTAGAAAGTTATATGAATCCAAATTGGATAACTAAAGATCCAAAAGTTCTTGATGGGTGGCATCTAGCACTTAATGATGTTGAGATTTTTCCAAATAAATTTATAGATATATATCATATAGATACCAAAGAGAATAAAGGCACATTTCATAGAGTGTTAATACATGAAAAATAATATATAAAAATTATGTCAAAAAAAGATTATTACAAAATATTAGAGGTATCAAAAGGAGCTTCAAAAGACGAAATTAAGAAGGCTTTTTATAAGTTGGCTGCAAAGTATCACCCAGACAAAAAAACTGGTGACGAGGCTAAATTTAAAGAAATAAACGAAGCATATCAGGTACTTTCAAATGATCAAAAAAGAAAAGAATACGATACATATGGCCAGACATTTTCTGGTGCTGGATCACAAGGAGGGGCAAACGGATTTGGACAAGGTGCAGGATTTGGAGGATTTGATTTTTCTGGATTTAATCAAGGAGATTTTCAAAATATGAATTTTGATTTTGAAGACTTAGGAGATATTTTTGGAGATATTTTTGGTGGCTTTGGAGGAAGAGGTTCTACTAAACAAAAAAGAGGAAGAGATATGCAACTCGAAATGGATATTTCTTTTGAGGAATCTATTTTTGGAGTTGAAAGAAATGTACTTATTTCAAAAGTTTCTACTTGTAAGACTTGTCATGGTAGTGGTGCTAAAGCAGGAACAAAAATGGATACTTGTTCTAAATGTAATGGAAAAGGAAAAATAAATGATATTAAGAGAACTATTTTTGGAGCAATGCAATCTATTAAAACTTGCGACACTTGTCATGGTAGTGGAAAAGTTCCAAAAGAAAAATGTGATACATGTCGTGGGGCTGGAGTTCTTAATACAAAAGAAGATATTAAAATTTCTATTCCAGCAGGTATAAATAATGGTGAAGTACTACGTATGAGTGGTATGGGTGAAGCAGTGAGTGGAGGAGTTAGTGGAGATCTCTATATTAAAATTTTAGTTAAGAAAGATAAAATATGGAATAGAGAAGGAAATGATCTTGTAATGACTCAAGACGTTAAGCTAACAGATGCTTTACTTGGTGCAACTTACACTATTTCTGGTATTGATGGAAAAATAGAATTCCAGATTCCAAAAGGAGCTTCTACAAATGATATTTTAAGAATAAAAGGTAGAGGAGTGCCAAATTTTCATAATAAAAATAATAGAGGAGATGCAATTATAAAATTAAATATTATAATACCTAAAAAATTATCTAGAAAAGTAGAAGGTCTTATAGAAGAAATGAGAAAAGAAGGATTATAAAATAAACCGGGCGACAACGAAGCTGTAGCCCGGTTTATTCTATAATTTATTTAGTAATAATATCTCCGCCATTCATATAAGCAAGCATAAAGAATAAAAGTATAAGTATAAGCAAAGTGAAAATAATAATAAAACCACCTCGCAAAACGTTTCCACCTACTCCTTGATATATAACATTATTTGAGTTTACATTATTTGAGTTTACATTTTTACTTTTATCTAGATTTTCTAAGTTTTCAAGAGAAGAAGCTTTGTTTACTTCTTTTAATATTTCATCAGCTAATTGATTATTTGAAATATTATTTTCTGAGATAGCATTTTCTTTTTCTTCTATATTATTCTCAATTGTCATATTAATATAATATTTAATATAAAAATTATATCATAAATTAGATAATTTTTGTTTATATATTTTTTAGCTTTATGCTCTATTCACTATTTCAGAACCATTAAAAAATGAAATAGCGAATAAAATAATAATAAAAATCAGTATAATTATAAGTATTGCAAAAATAAACATAAAAATAGTAATGTTTTTCTTATTATCTTCTTCATGATTATGAGGATCAGCATATATTATTCTATTATTTGAATTAATAATAGTGCTATGCTCTATATTTTGATTCTCATCTGGTGTATTTATTTCTTTATTTATTATTTTTTCTTCTATTTCTCTTTCCATTTTAAATATTATATCATATAGAAATTATAGAAATTAAAATATTTTTAAGGTATAATACTTTAATATTTTGCCTGATCGTCTAATGGTAGGACAACGGTTTCTGGCACCGTTAATTGGGGTTCGAATCCCTGTCAGGCAGCCCAAATTCAAAATAATATAATAAATAGTATTTAATTAAATAAATGCTATGATAAAATTATTATGAAAAAGAAAAAGCAAATTATTTTAATTTTATAAAAGAAAATCCGGTTTCCCAGACATAGCTCAAATAACAGGACATTATTCATTTGGAGGACATTCATTTTCTTATATAAATGTATTTATTAATAATAAAGGTAAATTAGAATTTTATGCCAGAGCTCCTTTGAGTTATCATGGCGATATAAGAAAAATTGAATTTGATAAAGGCATATTAAGGATAGTTGAGTATACCGATCCCTGGGGATTTTATATTAATTGTTGTAAATATTTAAGATAGATTATAGAATACAAAATAAATGATGGAGAACTCATTAAAAAAATAAATTTAGAATATTAGAGAATTTTAATATAGTTTTTCTTTTTTTAATAATATATTATAATATAATTGCATTTAAAGTTATATATTATAAATATGAAAGAATATTTTGATGTGCCAAAAGATGATCAAAGAAGAAAAGAAGAAGCTTTTAAAAAAGCGCATGAAAGAGTAAACGGTGATGAAAATATAAAAAATTTAATTCTCTATGCAGAGGATAAAGATTCAACAATTAGAATTGTAAACATAATTGACAATTTTGTTTTTAAAAATCAGAAACAGTTTTCTCAAGATTTTTTAGCTTTGCTTGCAGAATTAAAAACTAAGTATTTTGAAAAAATTGAAATACAAAAATTAAAATCAGAATATGTAAATATTAAATTGTTAAAATATGATACTAATAAATATCCTGGTTTTACAACAGTTTCAGAAACAAGAATATTCCAACCAGATTATGTTCAAGAATATAAATCAAAAAAAGATGAATATAAAGAATTTGCTGATAAAATAATGAAGAATGAAGCTAATATAAATGAAAAAATTATAGAAAAAATTAGTGAAATAAAAGAAAAATTTCCAGAAGAATTTGATATTTTAGCAGAAATAGTAATTAAAACACATAATTCTTATAATTAAATAATATTTTTATTTATGCTATAATTTTAGTTAATTTATCATGCAATACTTTAATGATGTAATGAATATTTTAGATAGCAACAGCACATCTTTTTTATGGATGTATATTACTTTATTTATAATATCTTTTTTCGATACTTTAATAGTTGTTGGAGCATTTTTCCCGGCTAGCTTTTTTGTTATAGCTGCTGGTTTTTTTTCTTTACATACAGGTCTTGATATTTGGATTTCTATAATTGTAATCACTCTTGGAGGGCTTATAGGAGACCTTTTAAGTTATCTTATTGGAAGTAAAGGACTTGATTGGTTTAAAGGAGAGAAAAAGCTTTTAAAAGCATCTTATCTTGATAAAGGGGAAGCTTTTTTTGAAAAGTATGGAGATAAAAGTATTATTATAGGTAGATTTTTAGGAATTATAAAATCAATAATTCCTTTTGTTGCTGGGCTTTATAAAATGAAATTAAAAAAATTTTTATTTTTAAATATTGTAGCAGGACTTATATGGACTATAGCTCATATAGTTATTGGATATATCTTGGGAAGAACTTTAGATGTATTAAACATTTCAAGATCTGTTAAATTTTTTATTATATTAATTCCTTTTGTATTATTTTTTGCTTGGACATTATTTGAATATAGAAAAAAGATTTTTTCTTTTTTAAAAAAGAAAAATTAATCTCTAACTATTACAGTTGTACCGATAGGTGCCCAGCTATAAAGCATCTCAGCATCAATAGGCCTAAGATTGACACATCCATGGCTCCACGGTACACCGAAATTATTATGCCAATAAGCACCATGTATAGCAGCTCCTCCGCTTGTAAAATACATAGTCCAAGGCACACCAGGTAAATCGTAATAATCATCAGAAATGTTTGGTAGAGGACCTTGCATATATCTGCTAGGAGTTTTTTCAAAGATTTGAAAAGTTCCTCGTGGAGTAGGAAGGCTTTCAAGTCCTGTTGATATGCTTATTTCCATAAAAAGATTATCTTCTTCATAAGCATAGAGTTTTTGCTCACTTCTATCTACTATAATTTTTTTATTAGTTTTATTTTTTTCTAAAACTCCTTTTTTATAAGTTTCTTTTTGAGATTCTATTAAATAAAGATAATCATTTGCAACATAAAATTCATTAGGTAATCTATCATCATATCTTCTCCATTCATCAAAAATTATTTTTCTCCACTCTATATTATCAGCAAAAGTAATTTCTCCAGTTGTTTTTAAGACTATGTTGTTTCTAAGACTTGTTATCGTTGGACAATTTAAAGATGGACAAGCTCTAGCTCGTACGCAGCTACCACCAAAATGCTCAGAACAGCTATTAATAACTTTTACATAAAGACCTTTTTTAATATTAAGTAATTGATTTTCTTCTTCATTTTTTTCTTGAGCTTCTTTATTTATAATTTCATTACTACTAGTAGATGCTAAAGCAGTGTTTATGTCATTAGAATAATAATTTTCATTATAATCCTTTGTTTCTAATTTTCTTTTTTCCAATTTGTCATTAAAAAGATCTGAAAAAAATATAAATATAATAAACAATATAATAAGTATTAAAATAGTATTTGCTATGAAATATGGAGATTTATTTTTAATAATAATCTTAATATTTTTTTTGATCTTTTTCATTATATTTTTAGTTTAATTATTTAATGAGTATTATATCAGAATATATAAATAAAGACTAAAAATAAAGATTAAAATCATATTTTGGCTGCCAGACCTGGAATCGAACCAAGATTCACAGCTTCAAAGGCTGCTGTCCTACCATTAGACGATCTGGCAATAGGATAAAATTATAACATAAAAAAGAAGTCTTTTCAAAATAAGTAAAAGATTTAATTTAATAATTCAAAGACTCTTTAAATATAAAGTTAAATTTATTTTAAATTAAAAAAGATTTTTCTTTTGTCAAATTTTTATATTTCGACATAAAAAAATATTTTTTCTAGTTGCATTATAATTTTCTTTTAGAGTATAATATTAATATTAATATTAAAAATTTTATTATTAAGAGTTTCCTTTTTTATTAAAATAAATAATTAAAAATATGTCATTAGAAAATTTTTCAAATAAAGATAATAATGCTGAGAATACTTTTTTTTCTCCCGAAAAAAATAAAGAAAAAATAATTAAATTTAATTTAAGTCAAAAATATAAAGATCCAGAACCTATTATAGAAAGATTCAAAGAAAAAGGTTATCCAGGATCATTGGAAAGTTTAAAAAGACTAAATAATGGTATTATAAAAATGGTAGAAGGATATTTCAATAATAAAGAAATAAATAAAAATATAGCTTAATTTATAATGTGGATAAAAATTTAATATAAATTTTAAGCATGATATTATAAATATATAAAATTATGGATGAAAATAAAGAAGAAAAAGATTTAAATGTAAGAATTAAAAATATTCTTTATAAATCAGAATTATCTTTTGATGAAACAAGAGCTTTTTTTGATGGACTTCAATATTTATCAGATGAGGATAAAGAAGAATTTATTTCCATTTTAGAAGAAGAGCCAGATTTAATATATCCACTTTATATTAATTTTAAAGCAAAGCTTGCTGCTCTTGAAGAAGAAGAGGAAGGCAGTAATAAAAGTTGGGAAGAAATAGTAGAAAATGAAATAGCAGAGCTTGATAAATATCTAGAAAATAAAGGAAAAAAAGTTTAATTATTTTATTTAAAAATATGGCACATCTAGCAAAGATTTTATTAATTATAGGAGGTCTTAATTGGGGGCTTATTGGTTTAGGAAAATTTATAAATAAAAATTTGAATTTTATAGATTTATTATCTGCTTTTTATCCAGATCTTCCAGCTATTATTTATTCTATAATAGGGCTAATTGCTATATTTTTAATTTTTAAAAAAGATTAGAATTATGTCTTTTTTAGATTTATCAAGTTTTTCTGGGACTGCAAAAAATTTTGCAAGATTTATTTTATTTATTATTATAATAGTAATTTTTTCTAAAATTATTATTCTAGGAAAAGATTTTTTAGTATCAAAAAATTTTTTAAAAGTAAATATTGATAAGAAAGAGATTTTAATAAATAATTTATCATTTGATTATAAAGTGGTAGATGTAATAGATGGTGACACTATAAAAATAAAAAGATTAGATGGGGGAAAAATAGAAGGAAAAGATAAAATAATTGTAAGACTTATAGGAATAAATACTCCAGAAGTTGTTGATCCGAGACGTCCAGTTGAATGTTTTGGAAAAGAAGCAAGCAAATATATGAAAAGTATAGCAGAAGGAAAAGTGGCCGCTTTAGAATTTGATTTATCCCAAGATAAATTTGATAAATACGATAGACTTTTAGCTTATGTCTTTATAAAAGAATCAGGAATTTATCCAAATAATGTTCTTTTTTTGAATGAAAAAATGATTAAGGAGGGATATGCTTATGAATATACTTATAATATCCCTTATAAATATCAAATAGAATTTAAAGATTTAGAAAGATGGTCTAGAAAATATGAAGTTGGACTTTGGGCAGCAAATACTTGTAATGGCCTTAAAACACCCATTTCTTCTCCTCCTGAGATGTAAATGATATAATTTATTATATATGGCTAACTTTTTTAAAATAATGTGGAAGACTGGACTTAAGATTTTATTAATCATAATAATTATATGGCTACTTTTTTTCACTATAAATTTTATATATCCTAATTTTCTCAGTTCTTTAAAAGTTAAAAATTCTTATCCAGGGGAGAGTGTTGAACGGCAAGAATCAATACCACTTCGCTTCAAAATATATAATTTATTTTTTAAAAATTCTCTTAAAAATCCTTTTGAGCTCAAGCTATCTACTTCTTCTAAAGAAGATAATATGGAAATCCCAAAAAATATACCTTATGTTTGGGGTCAGAGCTCATCTACTCCAATAAGAGATAAAAATAAATTAAGCATGGAAGATTATTATATTTTCCCAAACAAAGAAGGCTCTCCCGCTCAAAATTTTAAGATAGACGGAATTTTAGTAAAAGAAAATAGTATTAATAATTTAAGTCTAGATAGCATTATAACAGGGGAAATTGATACAGATTATTTAATATCTTATTATTTTAATATAGATATTTATGATTTAAATGGCAATTATATTTATTCTTTTTTAGGTACGGGGCATAGAGATTTTAAAGAAGAAAATGTTTTAAATATTACAGGAATAAGTGATAAGAATTATGATTATTCTAACTCGGATTATAAAGGAAATGGATTTATGGTGATTTGGAGTGATAATAATCAAATAGAAAATGTTTTACTTTTAAAAATAAAAATTAATTAGACACACTTTGTCTCTATAATGAATTATTTATTATTCCGTCATCAGAATTTTTATTAAATTCTTCTCCAAAGTCTATAGAGATTTGGTTATTTTCTTTTTTTATTTTATTATTTTCTTTTTTTTCTTCCCAAAAATATTCTTTTAATTCTTTTATTAGATTTTCTTTTCTCTTTTTAGCAGCATTATTTTTTCTTATTTTTGATAAATATGCATCTATCAATTTTCTTGCAGCAAAATCTACCCACCAAGCATAATCTCTTTTAAAATCTTTTGTATGTCTTTCTTTTTCAAAATTATATTCATTAAGAATAAAATCAGAAGTAAACATTTTTTTTGTATCTTCAAAAAGTCTTTTTTCTTCTTTTTTTAATTCTTGCTTTATTTTTCTAATTACTTCTTGGTCGTTTGCTTTTTTTGATTCTTTATCTATTTCTGGAGGATTATTTAACATTTCTATAAATTCTTCTTCTGATTTTTGAATTATATAATCTTCATATGCTCTTAAATATTCTTCTTGTGTATGCTCATCTCCTTCAAATTCCTGAGCTAAAATATTTTTAAAAGTATCTTTTGGATAATTTTCAAAAAGCCACTCTATTTGTTCTAAAATGCTTAATTCTTTTATATTATTAGGCATTATGCCGACCTTTTTTCTTGGAGGAACACCTTCAAAATTCATATTAAAATTATTTGATCAATTCATCTATAATTTCTTTTACTAAGACTCCATCAGCTCTATCACCTAATTCTTTCATTATCATTCCTATAAATTGACCTTTCTTATTTGGATCAATATTTTCATTTTTTAATTTTTCAGAAATTATTTTTCCAATCTCTTCTTTACTCATCATTTCTGGTAGAAATTCTTCTATAATTATCATTTCTGATTTCTCATCTTCCGCAAGTTCTGGTCTCTCAGCATTTATATATTGTTCAATAGAATCTTTTCTTTTTTTAACTTCTCTTTTTAACACTTTCATTACTTCTTCATCAGACAAAGTATCAGTAGGAGTTCTACCTAAAGTTACTAATTCATTAGTAAAGCTAGCCAAAAGCATACGCAAAGTATTTACTCTTGTCATATTTTTATCCATCATTGCCTTTTTTAATTCTGATTTTATTTGTTCTTGCATAGTTTTTATTGATTATTTTTAAATTATAGCATAAAAATAAATATTTTATAATATGTTATAATCTCTAAATATGGACACATTATCTCTAGTTTTAATAATTATTATAGCTGTTTTGCTGATTAGTATTATTATATTTTTGATTGTTTTTAATAAAAAAATATCTAGCAAAGACGACAGAAAAGATTTAGCACTTCTTTCTGAAACTTTAAAATCTTTAAAAGATGATATTAAAACAGATATTCGCGAAACTCGCCGTGAACTTGATCAAAAAATATATTCTGGACAAAAAGATATGAATGAAAATGTTAAATATCAATTTGAAGCCTCACAAAAATTAATTCGTGATATTAATGAACATCTCGGAAAAGTAAATGAATCTGTAATAGAAGTAAAAGAAGGTAGTAAGCAAGTAGTCTCTATGACAGAACAACTTTCAAATCTTGAAAAAGTATTAACGAATCAAAAAACTCGCGGGAATTGGGGAGAGGGATCTTTAGAATTAATTCTATCTAATTTCTTACCTAGTGGAGTATATCAAATGCAATATAATTATAAATCTGGAGAAGTTGTCGATGCTGTTATTTCTATTAAAGATAAAATACTTCCTATAGATTCGAAATTTTCAATAGATAATTATAGAAGATGTATTGATGCGTCAAATGAAGAAGATAAAAAATATTTTGCTGATGAGTTTAAAAAAGATATTAAAAAAAGAATAGAGGAAACAAGTAAATATATTAATGAGATAGAGGAAAACACATTACCTTTCGCATTTATGTTTATACCAAGTGAAGCTATTTATTATGATATTCAAGCAGGAGTTAGTGGCGGACTTAAAATAGAAACAGAAAAGCTTTTAAATTTTGCGCAAGAAAAAAAGGTAATCATAGTTTCTCCTACTTCTATACTTGCATATTTACATTTAGTATTATCTGGAATAAAAGATAGCAATATAGAGAAAAATTCTAAAGAAATAAAGAAAAAAGTGGAAGAACTCGGTAAACATATTCAAAAATATGAAGATTATATGCAAAAGCTTGGCAACGCTCTAAATACTACCGTCAATCATTATAATGCATCATATAAAGAGTTAAAGAAGATTGATAAGGATGTGTATAAGATAACAGAAGGTACAAATGAAATGAGTGTAGAGCCAATGCTTTTAGATAAAGTGAATATAGAAGAATAAATATGGAAGGATTAAATAATATAAACAAAATAGAATCTAAAGTAGAAACTTTGCCAATAGTAGAACTTGAAGAATTTAAAAGTAAAAGAGATGTAAGAGGGAAGGAAAGTGATAAAATATTTAAATTTGTAAGAAAAGTAGGAATGGAAGATGGTACTGGAAATAAAAGAGAAATAAATTCATATTTTTTAAATGAAGACATTGGAGAATTTAAATATTCATTTGAATTAATAGAAGATTATCTACCTCATAGAAGTGGTAATTATCAGTTTTCTTTTGAGACAGAGTATGAATGGTCACGAACCAAAATAACTAAAGAAGAAAACAATAAACTATTTTCAAAAATAAAAAGCTTTTTTGAAAGTGTATATAATGATAATAAAGAAAATTTTAAAAATATTTGGATGATTTTCTCTAATACTGGAAGCACAAAAGAAGAAATGGATACATGTATTAGTGAAATTTTAAAACTAAATAAAAGTAAAACTAAAGAAGAATTATTAGAGAGAGGAAAAATTATTATACAAGAAGAGTATAAAAAATTATATGGAGAAGATTTTAATTTTACTAAAAGTAGTAAAAAATACGAAAATTTAAGAATGAGACTTTTTAATTCTATTTTTAGAGAAAGATTTCATAATTGGGAAACTAATATTTATGAAGATCCATATGAAAGTACCAAACTTATTTTATCTAGAAAATAGTTAAAATATTATGAAAAAAATTAATTATCAAAAATATTTTGAAAATAAAAATATAACTAAACAAGGCTTTGGGATTTTAGGAAGAGGGCTTGGAGTGGTGAAGTTTTTATTAAATAATGGAGCAAATGTTTTGATAACAGATAATAAAGAAGAATCTTTTTTTACTGAGCAGATTTTAGAATTAAAAGAATGGATGAAGAATAAAAATATAAATGAAGATAGGATTAAATTTATTTTTGGTGAACATAGAATGCAAGATTTTATTTCTCCTCATTATATAATATCTGCTAGTGGTGTAGCAAAGAATAATATTTATATAAGGGGTGCAAAAGAAAAACATATATCAGTTTATCAAGAAAGTTCTTTATTTTTAAAAATTATAAGAGATTTTAATCAAAATTTAGAAGAAAAAAATAAGATAAAAATTATTTCTATAACTGGCACAAGAGGCAAAACTACAACGACACAATTAATATATAAAATATTAAAAGATTATTTTGAATTAAATATAAAAGACAGAAATATATTTTTAGCTGGAAATATACAAGGAATATCTACTATTGAATTATTAGAAAAAGTAAATGAGAAAGATACTATAGTAATGGAAGTTGATTCTTGGCTCGCCCAAGGTTTTAGAGATATAAAATTTGCTCCAAATGTGGCGGTATTTACAAATTTAATGCATGATCATATGAATTATTATAATGGTGATATGTCAGAGTATTTTTTAGATAAAGCTCAAACCTTTTTATATCAAAATGAAAAAGATTTACTAGTTGGAACTTTCGAACTTCCAAAATATATTAATGAATATTTAAATAAAGAAGACATAGAAAATTATAAAAACTCAAAATCTAGAAAAATTTTCATATCAAAAGAAGACATTTTAAATGATGAAAAAATTTTTGAAAGTAAATTAATTGGAGAACATAATAAAATAAATATTTCTATAGCGAAAGAAGTAGCAAAAGAACTAGGAGTAGAAATAGAATCTATTAAAAATTCTATAAAAAATTTTTCTGGAGTTTCTGGAAGATTAGAATTTGTAAAAGAAGAAAATAGAGTAAAATATTATAATGACACTACAGCTACTACTGGCGAAGCTACTATTGCTGCAATTAATGCTTTTAAGGATGATAATAGTAAAATAATTTTAATTACTGGTGGGCGAGATAAAGAGCTTGAAATAGAAAATTATACAGAAAAATTAATTTTAGAAAAAGAAAATAATAAAATAAAAAAGATAATTTTTTTGAATGATAATACAACAACAGGTACAAAGAAAGTTTTAGATTTAATGAAAGAGAAGAATTTTAAAGATTATCTTTTAGCAGAAAATTTAAAAGAAGCAATTGATTTGGTAAAAGAGCTTTTAGAAGATGGGGATATAATATTATTTTCACCTGGATTTGCTAGTTTTGGAATGTTTCTGAATGAATATGATAGAGGTGAGAGATTTTTGGAATTGATAAAATAGTGATGCAATAATAATAGATATTCAAAATTTGTCGATTAACAAAAAATCTACTTCATTTATTGAAAGAGAAGGAGGACAAGGTTTTGTGCTTGCTGTAGAATATAAAGCTTCAGAAGATTATATTAAAAAAATGCTAACTAAATTTATTAAAAAAGCAGGATTTAAAATGGTTTCAAGTAAAATCTCTGATACAGAAGATGTTTATATTTGTGAAGTGGAAAGAAAGTTTGAATTTGCTCCTCCTCCAGGAATAGATTAAGAAATTATTGTTTTTACACCCTGAAAAAATTATGGTGTTTTATTTGCAAAAATCTTTAATCTGTGCTAATATTATATTATTAAAAAACTTTAATTTATTAATAATTTATTGAAAAATATGACTAATTTCGCTGTAATGAAAACTGGTGGAAAACAATATAAAGTTTCAGCAGGATCAAAACTTAAAATAGAAAAGATAATTGGAGACTATAAAATAGGGGATAAATTATCTTTTGAAAATATTCTTCTTCTTGCTAATGGTGATGATGTAAAAGTTGGAGCACCATATCTATCTGGTGGAAAAGTAGAAGCAGAGATTATAGATATTGCGAAGCATAAGACTGTAGAAGTAGTAAAATATATGCCAAAGTCTAGATATTTTAAGAAAAATGGTCATAGACAACCATATTTTGAAATTAAAGTTTTATCTATATAATTAATTTTATAATTAAATTATAAAAAATAAAAATCTCTCAATTATTTTAACTCGAGAGATTTTTATTTATACATATTACTTTTTATTCTCTATGATTAAAAGCTTCTTTAAATGTATTTTTATCTACATATTCAATATCTAGTCCAGTAGAAAGTCCCCGAGCGAGAGTAGACATTTTAACTTTATCAATTCCTACTATTTGAGAAAGAGTTTTCTTTAAATAGTTTATTGTGTTTTCTCCTTCATCTGTTGCTGGGAGCGCAAAGATTATTTCAGATATTTTCTTTTCTTCTTCTTCATTTTGCAAATTCTTGTGAAGAAGATTTACCAGCTCACGAATATTTATAACTTCACTTGGCTTTTCTGTTAAAAATGGTAATACATTTCCCAGAACAAAATATTTTCCATTATAAAATCCTGTCTTTTCTATAGCATCTATATCAAGTTCTTTTACTATTATCATCAACTTTTCATTATCTCTATTTATATTTTCACATATAGAGCAGAGAGATGTATTTGCTCCATTTTTACTAAAAACTCGCAAACACTTTATACAAATATTTGCTGAATCTTTTAAAGCTTCAATATTTCTAGCTAATTCACTTTTATATTCATTTTTAGTACGAAGTAAATAATACACAAAACGCGCGGCTTGTTTAGGACCAATGCCAGGGAATTTTAAAAATAATTCTTGTAATTTTTCTGAAGGGTTCATAATATTTAAAATTCATGAGAATTAATATTTGGCATTTCAAAATCACCAAATTCATTTTTGTCGATAGACAGAAATGAGGTTTTCTTATTATCAAAGTATAATTCCACTATGCCAGTTGGACCATTTCTATGTTTTTCTATTAATATTTCTACAACATTTTTTTTATCAGATTCTCCCTTATCCCCATATTTATCTTCTCGATGAATTAGCATTACCACATCAGCATCTTGCTCTATAGATCCAGAATCACGAAGATCAGATAGGCGAGGTTTGCCTCCACGAGACTCCACTGCACGAGAAAGCTGGGAAAGAGCAATCACAGGCACATTAAATTCTTTTGCGAGACCTTTGAGTGAACGAGAGATTTCTGTTACTTGATTTACAATATTGTCATAACTTTTTGAAGTTCCCATAAGTTGCAGATAGTCTACAATAACAAGTCCAACTGGTTTTTCATGACTTATTTTTCGTAATACTGAGCGCATATTCATAGCTGTATTTGCAGGCTTATCATCTATATAAATAGGAGCTTGCATAAGTTTATGCATTCCTTCTTGAAGTCTTTCTATTTCTTCATCCATATTAAGTTTTCCAGTACGAAGCTTCCATCCATCAACTTGTGCTTCTGCTGAGAGCATTCTATCTACAAGTTGCTGTTTACTCATTTCAAGAGAAAATACTACAGTAGTCACACCTGATTTAACAGCTGCATTACGAGCAATGTCGAGAGCAAATGAAGTTTTACCAACAGATGGACGAGCTGCTAAGATTATTAAGTCAGATTTTTGAAAGCCAGATAATTTATTATCAAGATCTTTGAAACCACTAGGAACTCCACGCACTTCATGTTGATTTTCTGCTAAATGAATAAAGCGAGATATCGTCTCTTCTCCTAAATCTTTCATAGAAGTAAAGTTTGAATTATTATTTGAGCCAAATGTAATTTCAAAAATCTTTCTTTCTGCTTCTTCTAGTATTGCTTCAAGCTCTTCTTCCTCACGAAAAGCAGATTCTCCAATATGACTTCCTGCTAATATTAATTTTCTTAAAATAGACTTCTTTTTTACTATTTCCGCATAATAAATAATATTTGCAGCAGAGCCCACGAGTCCAAGTAATGAAGATAAATAATCAGTTCCACCAATTTGTTCTAATTCTTTTTTTTCACGAAGCTTTGCCGAAACAGTTAAAAGATCAACAGGATCTTTTTTGTTTATTAAATCAACAATAGTATCAAATATTATTTTATGTTTTTCAGAGTAAAAATCATTTCTATCTACAATATGTCCAATTTCAAAAAAAGAATCTGACACAAGCAGAAGTGAACCTAGTAATGCTTTTTCAGTTTCAAGATCTTGGGGAGGAATACGAAGTGAAGACAATTCATCAAAAGGCGAAAGAATATCTTTTTTTTGCCAGTCTTTTTTAAAATTATTTTTACTTTTATTTTCTTGTTTATTATTGCGAGCAAGATCTTGTGGAGTTAGCATATATTTCAAATATATTATTTAATTAATAATAATTAAATGATAACAAAATTATTACACTTGATTCCAATTAGATTTTATTGCGATATAAGTGTAAAAAGTGGATAACTAATTTTAAGATATATTTAATAAGAATATTTTAAGATAGATTTAATCTAAAATATTTATCAAAAAATATTAAAAGAGTATATTTTTCCTCGTTTTTGATATTTTTATCATTTATGAGAGCCCACATTTTTGAAAGAGCTACAGATGTATTAAGATCATCATGCATAGCAAAAACAAAATCTTTTTTATATTTTAAAGACTCTCTTGATAAATTCTCTAATGTTATTCTTTCTTTTCGATTTTCTGAAATAGATATAAATTTCTTTTTTAATTTTTTAAAAGCATTGTCAGCAGCCTCAAGTGATTCCCAAGAAAATTTTAATTCTTTTCTATAATGAGTCATTAAGAGTAGATATTTATATGAAATAGGAGAAATATTTTTATCTAAAATAGAGTTTAATCTTAAAAATTCTCCTGAACTTTTACTCATTTTACCTTTATCAGAATTAAGAAAATTAACATGCATCCAATAATTTACGAATCTTTTCTCATCTTCTAAAGAACATTCACTTTGAGCTATTTCATTTGTATGATGAACTGGTATAAGGTCAATCCCGCCAGTATGAATATCAATATGATTTCCTAAAACAGCTCTACTCATTGAGCTACACTCTATATGCCAACCAGGAAAGCCTATTCCCCAAGGAGAATCCCACTCCATTTGTCTTTTTCCATTTTTAGAAGAAAATTTCCAAAGAGCAAAGTCTGTTTTATTTTTCTTTTCATTTTTTTCATCTTCTACTCTTTTTCCTTTTTGAAGTCCTTCTATATCAAGATGAGCAAGCTCTGTATATTTTGAAAATTTTGAAGTATCAAAATATATCCCATCACTTATTTTATATGTATATCCTTTTTCTTCTAGAATTTTTACCATATTTATTTGCTCTTCTATATAGTCAGTAGCACGAGTCCAAATAAATTTATCCTTATCAATATTTAAAGAAAGAATATCAGAAAAAAATGCATCTGTATAATACTTTGCAATATCCCAAACATTTTTACCTTCTCTTTGTGCACCTTTTTCCATTTTATCTTCTCCATCATCAGCATCAGAGACTAAATGCCCTACATCTGTAATATTTATTTGATGTTTAACATTATATCTAGCTTGTTTTAATGTATTATTTAAAATATCAGCAAATACAAATGTTCTTAAATTTCCTATATGAGCATAATGATAAACAGTAGGACCACAAGAATAAATTAATACTTTGCCTTCATTTATTGGTAGAAATAATTCTTTTTCTCTAGAGAGAGTATTGTATAGATAAATTTTTTCCATATTAATTATAATAATATATTAACATAATTTAATATTAATACTATTTTTTGAATATTATGATATAATTATAATATTATTATGGGTTTAAAAAGTTTTTTTTATCGCAAATTTAATAATAAAAATACAAAATATATTTATTTTGTAGTTATTGCGTTATTCTTTTTTACATTTGGATATTTTTTTAGTAATTATACAAATTCAAGTTTGCTTTCTTCTGCATCAGCAGCAGAAGAAAAATATAAAGTTAATTTAGATAAATTATTAAATGAAGTCCAATATTATTTAAATTCTGATTTTATATCCTGGAAAACTAATTATAAATCTCCAACAAATAATGATTTATTATATGGAATGTTAAAAGGTTATGTTAATGCATATAATGATCCATATACAGAATTTTTTACCCCTACTGAATCAAAACAATTCGAAGAAGATATTAAAGGTAGTTTTGGAGGAATAGGAGCTATGATAGGGTATAAAGATAAAAATCCAGCCATAATGTCTGTTTTAAAAGACTCGCCAGCTGAAAGATCAGGATTAAAAGGTGGAGATATATTGATTTCTGTAGATGGTGAATTTGTACAAGATAAATCTATTGATGAAATAGTTAGAATGGTAAGGGGAGAGATTGGTAAAATAGTATCATTAGAAGTTGTACATAATGGAGATACTAAAATAACTAAATTAGAGATAAAAAGAGAAGAGATTAAAACTCCAATAATAGATACAGAAATTCGTGATGATGTATTTATAATTCACTTTTATTCTTTCACACAAGATTCTGCTTCTAGATTTAAAAAGGCTCTTGAAGAATTTTATTCTTCTCATAAAAAATATTTGATTATAGATGTTAGAGGAAATGGTGGAGGATATTTAGATTCTGCAATAGATATAGCATCATTTTTCTTGCCAAAAGATAAAGTTGTAGTAGTAGAAAAAGGCTCTAAAAAAGAATCAAACAATACAGATTTTTCAAAAGGTTATAATTATTTAATAGATAAAAATACTAAAATAGCTATTTTAATAGACGGAGGATCAGCCTCAGCATCAGAAATTTTAGCAGGAGCTTTGAAAGATAATGGAGTAGCGATAGTAATAGGAGAGAAATCTTTTGGAAAAGGTAGTGTTCAACAATTAGTAAAACTTTCTGATGGGTCTGATTTGAAATTAACAGTGGCAAAATGGTTTACTCCAAAAGGTGTAAATATTTCAGAGGAAGGTATAGAGCCAGATATAATAGCTTCTTCAACTAAAGAGATAAAATTCGATAAAGATAAAAATATAATAGATACTCAATTAGATGAAGCTATTAAAATAATTAAAAAGATAAAATAAAAATTCTCGCTTTTTAAGGCGAGAATATTTTAGAATTCTTTTCCACAAGAGACACAAGTTTTATGTACTTTTCTAAATAGATTAAAAGGATTCAAAGAAAACTCTATATCAGAATAATAGTCCAAATGTGGACATATTTTCTGAATTTGAATAATAGTCTCTTTTATCTTTTTTAAAGAAGGAAGAATTTCTTCTTTATCTTTATTTATTAAAGTAAATAAAAAGTAATTTTGTAAAAGACCTGGAAAGAATTTTATTGCAAATTTTAATTCTTGAATCTGAATATTTTTTTCAGATATTTTTTCAGGGTTCATTATTGTATTTTATATTTGTGAAAAGAAATAATTATCTTTTAATATTTTATTAAATTAAAATATTTTTGTCAAAAATAAATTATTTTGATATATTTAAAATATGAAAGTAATTTTTATTCAAAATGTAGCAAAACAAGGACAAATAGGAGAAGTAAAAGATGTCTCAGATGGATTTGCTATAAATGTGCTTATACCAAAGAGTCAAGCCATAAGAGCTACAAAAGAAGCTATTTTAAAATTAGAAAAAGAAAAAAAAGATAAAGAATTAAAAAAAGAAATTAATAAGAATCTTTTCTTAAGTGCTATTAATGATTTAGAAAAAGAATTAAAAGAGAATAGTAATGGATTTTTAGAGATTGAAGTTAAAAATAAAGACAAAAATGGAAATCTTTTTGCGCAAATAAAGAATATAGATATTATAGATAGTATATATAAAAAAATAAAAATATCTCTAAACCAAGATCAGATAATATTGCCAAAAGAACATATTAAAAAAATAGGGGAATATGAGGTGGAAGTGAAAGATAAAGAGAATAGGAAGAAAATAAAGGTGATGGTGAAATAGAATTCAGGGGCGGTGCCTCCGGCACCGCCCCTGAATTCTCACTCAAAATCTTCCTTGACAAATATATTTAACTATGATATACTGATAAGTAGTGTTAAATTCATTTATTTATAAAATTTAAAAAATATTGTAATGAAAAAAATATTCTTCTTTGTCTTTTTTATTTTTTCTTTTGATTTTGCATTTGGTCAAATCCAATACTCACCAGAAAAATGTATTTCTTTCTGGAAAGCTGAGCTTTCTAAAAAAGAAATCCAAAGTATGAATACTTCGATACAAGAGTATTCGCTATTTGGGGAAAGATATTTTTTGGTAGCCGGAGAGGAAGGATTCAATATCGACCCAAGACCTTTACTGGTAAAGCCGGTAGATAACAAGCTTGGATTTATTGAGATTCAAAATCTTTACCCTGAACCAGGTAATGCTGCGCCAGATTCAGAACTTATTAAAGAAATGAGAAAGAAAAACACCATTGAAATCCTTCGTGGTTGTTTTGTGGTAAGAGTACATTTCTTTAGTGAAGCAAAACTTATTGGTTTTATCTGGAAGAAATTTCCAAATGCAGACTATTGGAATTGGCAATATTAGGTTAAAAAATTAAAGAAAAAAATAAAACCACTTTACAAGAAGTGGTTTTTTATTTTTTAGATAATGTTTACAACTTTTTTCATTATTGTAGTATTATCAAATTTTACTTGTCTTTTATTTGAGAATGATACTTTTCCTTCCTTTAATGCAAATAGAGTATGATCTTTACCTATACCTACATTTTTACCAGCTAGGAATTTTGTTCCTCTTTGACGAATAAGTATATTACCTGCTTTTACAGATTCTCCAGAGCCTTTTTTAAGACCAAGATACTTTGGTTGACTATCTCTCAGGTTTTTTGCGGTTCCGGCCGCCTTTCTTGTTGCCATATTTTTAGTATATAATTAATTTATTTATGAATAAAAGTATAACAGAAACTTTAAAAAAAATCAATACCGAGATTACTTTTTTAGATATTATTATTATAATTTTTAATATATTTTTAATATCAGCTTTTTTAATATATAAAATAAAAGTTTCAGACTATTTTTCAAATACAGAAGATTTTCAATATATAAAATCTAATATTATTTTAAATGAAGAAAATACTAAATCTTTACATTTTATTTATGCTTCAAAAAGAGGAAAAAAGTATTACTTTTATAATTGTAAATCAAGTATAAAAGAAGCAAATAAAATATATTTTGATTCTGAAGCTTCAGCACAAAAAGCCGGATATACTCTATCTAAAACTTGTAAATAAATTAGTTTTTTATTACTTTACTTTTATTTTTAATAGGTATATTATTTAAAGTGATAATAATATTTTTGTACTTTCTAAAACTATAAGCATATGAATCCTAATTCTAAATTATATCCTTTATATGAAAATAAATTTACAGCATTATGCCACTGCGATGAGTGTAAAGGTAGTTCTTTCTCTGATACAGATATTTGTATTATTTATGATGATAAAAATAGAGACTATTATCAATATACAATATCATATTTGATGAAAAAGATGCCATGTATTAATATTAAAGAAGGTGTCACTCCTCACATATTATGTTTTGAAGCATTTCAATCAATATATATAGGGGAAGGACAATATTATAGTTCTAAAATAGGCTATATTAAGATTTGTGGTATATGCCAAATTGAATTATCACACATTGATTGTAATAATAAACTTGTCTATAGTTTTAAGCAAGTTGATAATAAAGTAGTAGATAAATTCTATGCATATAGAAATGAAATAAATTTTAGAGATTGGCTAAAAATAGTACCAATACAAATATCACATTAAGAATTATTCCCTAAAAACATATTACTTTAAATCTCTCATTTTGAGAGATTTTTTATGTTATAATTTTTATATAAAAATAAATTTATGGCAAAAGGAAATTTTTCACAAAGAAAAGAAAAGAAAAAACCAAAAAAAGAAAATAAAAAAGATTAAAAAATAAAACTGCAAAATATTTTGCAGTTTTATTTTATTTAATTCTACTTAAAAGTTATATTTATTATTTACTTTCAAATATCATTTTATTTGATCCTTGTTCTAGAGTTAAAGTTTTTCCTGAGATTGTAACTTTTGCTCCAGCATCAAGCATTTTGCTAAATGTTGATTCTGCATCCATGAGTCCATCTTCTGCTATAGTTTTTGTTTTTATATCTTCATTATTTTGAGAAGTAGTAGAAGAATAAGGTTATTTTTTTAGAATTATATTATAAAGGAGATAAAGAAAATGAGAATAGGGAACTATATCAAAATAAATTAAAAGAAATTTTAAGAAAAAATTAAAAATTAAATTATTTAATTAGAAATGCTATAATTACCTCATGAAAAATGATATTTTGGAGGAAAATAATAAAATTTTTGAAGAAAGATATAATAAGCTAAACCAGAAGCAAAAAGAGGCTGTAGAGGCTCTAGAAGGGCCTGTAATGGTCGTAGCAGGGCCAGGAAGCGGAAAGACAGAGATTATAGCACTTCGTATTGCAAATATTATTTATAAAGGCCTAGCGAGAGGAGAGGAGATACTTTGTCTTACTTTTACAGATTCGGCTAGCAATAATATGCGAGAAAGACTTCTCAAAATAATGGGCTCTGATGCATATAAAGTTCGCATATTTACTTTTCATGCATTTTGCTCGGATATTATAGGAAGATATAGAGAATACTTTTTTGATGCACAAAGATTTGATCCAATAAGTGAGCTTAAACAAAATGAAATACTTGAATCTTTATTTAAAAAATTTAAATATGGAGAAGCTCTTTATGGTTATAGAGAAGAGAGAGGCTATACTTATTTTAAAGATGCAAAAGAAAGAATAAAAAATTTTAAAGAAGCGGGTGTTACTCCAAAAGAAGTATTTGAAATATTAGAAAGAAATCAAAATGATATTTTAAAAATAAAGCCATTATTAAAAAATATTCCTCCGAATCTACGAGCAAAAGAAGCAAAAGAAAAATTCAAAAATATTTGTATAGAAATAGGAGAAAAAGGTGGAGAGCTTGGAAAATCTTTATATCAAAGATTTGAACCATATTTAGAAGAAGAAAATTATTCTGATATAAAAAAGAATTTTTTTAAAAAAGATGAAGATGATAATGAAGAATTTATCTTAAAAGAAGAAAAATATAGAGAAAAATTATTTTCTGTGGCTAAACTATATGAGGATTATCAAAAAGAGCTTTATAGACTCGGGTATTTTGACTTTAATGACATGATTATATATGTAAAAGACGAACTTTCAAAAAATAAAAATCTAAGAAGTGAAATAGAAGAAGAATTTCAATATATACTTGTTGATGAATTTCAAGATACAAATCTCGCACAGATAAAATTAATAGAGTCTATAACAAATAATCCAGTATTGGAGGGTAAAGCAAATGTATTTGCGGTAGGGGATGATGATCAATCTGTATTTAAATTTCAAGGAGCAGAGTTAAATAATATATTTAATTTTCAAAAAATGTATAAAGATGTGAAGTTTATAGTTTTGACAAATAATTATAGATCTACTCAAAGAGTGCTAGACTTTGCAAAAGAAATAATAGAAAAAGTTGATGAAAGACTTGTAAAGTATAATACAGAGCTAGTAAAAGAACTCATTTCAAAAAATGATAAATTGAAAAATGGAAATATATTTATAAATGGCTTTAATGAAAAAGAAAAAGAATATCTTTTTGTAGCAAAGGAGATAAAAAAATTAATTGATGAAGGAATAGATCAAAATGAAATAGCTATTATTTCAAGAAAACATGACTCCATACAAGAAATACTTTCTTATCTTGATAATGAAAATATTTCTTATAATTATGAAAGAAAAGAATCTGTTTTTGAACAAAGACATATTGAAATACTTATTAAGATTTGTCAGTTTTTAGAATCTATAGCGGATCAAAAAGAAGGCGAAGCAGACGAAATTCTTCCAGAAATACTTTCAAATGAATTTTTTGATATTGATAGGATTAATATTTGGGAAATTGCAAGAAGAGCAAGAGAAAGTAAATCTTCTTGGCTTGAAATAATGAGAAATCATGAAAATGAAAAAATAAGAGAAATAGCAAAATGGTTTATAGAGCTCGGAGTAGCTAGCAAGTCTATGAATTTAGAAATAATACTTGATACCATTATAGGTAGTAAAGATTTTGAATTATCTGGCGCTGAAGAAGAAGATGAATATTATAATAATAATATTTTAAAATTAAAAACTAAATTTATATCAAATTATAAAAATTATTATTTTGGAGAAAATGTCTTAAAAGGAGATCTTGCTTCATATATACATTTTTTATCAAGCTTAAGAGTATTTATTAAAAATCTTCGCGAGTATAAAAATGGAGAAAAATTATTGATAAGTGATTTATCTACTTTTATAAAACTACATAAAACATATAAATTAGCATTACTTAATAAGACAAGCTTTGTAGGAGATAAAAAGGCAATAAACCTTATGACTGCACACAAAGCAAAAGGATTAGAATTTGAATATGTATTTTTAATTTCTTCAGAAGAGAAAATATGGAAATCAAAAGGTAATTCAAATATTTTGCCACTTCCAGCTAATATGCCTTTTGATAGAAGTCTTGATAATGATGATGATTTTTTGAGATTATTTTTTGTAGGTATTACAAGAGCAAAACATACAATTTATATTACTTATACAAATGATATACTTTCATTTTTAGCTGATAATAATAATCATGATGTGAAAGAAACGAATATAGAAAATACAGATTTAAAAAATGGATTAAAGATATATAATATTCCTCCTTTTGCTAAAAATGAAAAAGCACTTCTCTCTAAACTTTTAGAAAATTATAAATTGTCTCCTACACATTTAAATAATTTTTTAAATGTTTCAAAAGGTGGTCCAAAATTATTTTTAGAGCAAAATCTACTTTTATTTCCACAAGCAAAATCTTCATCTGCTGTCTATGGATCTGCTATGCATAAAGTGGTAGAAACTATGTATCTTGAGACTAAAAAATTAAAAAAAGTACCTTCTCTTAAAGAATTAGAAAATCTTTTAAAGAAAGAAATAGAAAAAAATAGACTTTTAAAAGAAGATGAGGAAAATGAGATTAAAAAGGGGATTGATGCTTTAAATGTTTTTTATAAATTAAATCAAGAAAGAGTAGCAAAAGAAGCAGAAAAAGTAGAAACAGAAATAGATTTTAAAAATGAAGGAGTGCATATTGAAAATGCTCTTTTAACAGGAAAAATAGATAGAATATTAGTGGATGAGGAGGATATAAATATTATAGATTTAAAAACTGGAAAATCTTTTAAAAGCTTTAATCTTAATAAAGTGAAAGAAGATAAGGATTATGAAAATATTAAAAAGCATAATTATAAACAACAATTAATGTTTTATAAAATTCTTTTAGAGAATAGTAAAAAATATAAAAATAAAAATATAAAAAATGCCTCTTTAAATTTTCTTGATGATAAAAATAATTTAGAAATAAATATTGATCTTGAAAATGATATTAGTAAAGAAGAGTGGAATAATTTTAAATTATTACTTGTCAGAGTTTATAATATAATAAAAGATATAGACTCCCTTCAAAAAATAGACATTTCAAAATATGGAAAAAGTATTAATGGTATTTTAGAATTTGAAAAGGATTTAATAGAAGGAAAATATTAATCATGTTAAAATCTATATATTAAAATTATGCTTGATAAATATAAAGCTATTTGGCTCTCACACTCATCTATAAATGACTTTCTCTCTTGCAAGAGGTTATATTATCTTAAAAATGTATTTAAAGATCCAGCGACTCGCAGAAAAATAAATATAGCCTCTCCATATTTAACTCTCGGTATTACAGTTCATAAAGTTATTGAAAATTTAAAAAATATAAAGACAATAGATAGAGAAAAAGAAATAAAAGAAAATCTTTTAAATAATTTTAAAGAAGAATGGAAAAAATATAATATTAAAAAAGGTGGATTTGAAAGTGAAGAAGAAGAAAAAGTATTTTTTGAAAGAGGGATAGAAATGATAAAAAAAGTTATAGAAAATCCAAATGTATTATTAAATAAAATAATACCACTTTCTTATTTTTATACTGGAGATATGATACCAAATTATTTTATCTCTCCAGAGGAGAATTTAATTCTTTGTGGCAGTATAGACTGGATAGAATATTTAGAAAAAGAAGATAGTTTGCGTATAATCGATTTTAAAACTGGTAGAAATGATGAAGATGAAGACTCGTTTCAATTACCGATTTATTATTTACTTCTTACAAATTTGCAAAAAGAGAATGGTAAAAATAAAATATATAATATAAAAGAAGCTGCATATTGGTATCTTGATTATGAAAATAAAAAAGAAAATACT
>JBDHUS010000004.1:0-44714 GCA_039809325.1 Minisyncoccia bacterium
TCTATCTTTTAAATATTTCTGAGCTGGTTGATAACCGCCAATATAATATTCCCAAATATCTTTTTTTATATTTCCAAAATATTGATTCTCATTTATATATACATTTTCATTTTTATATATAATTTTATCTACTATATCAGTCCCAGACTCATTATATGTCGTGATGTGGTTGTTGATAGATTCATCAGTCATCAAATGTAGTCTGCGAAGTTTTTCGCCGAGTTTTACCAAACTCCAAAAAGTTTCTTTATTTTCTGGATACGGGACACGAGGAAAATCTATTTTCAAGAATTCATTATATTTTTTGCGATATTTTGGAGAATGCAATACTGCATAGATATAATCTAAAATATTTTCTGGAGATGTTTTTCCTACAATCTCATTTATTTTATCCCAAATTTCTTTATTCAAATTTGGTATTTTTTCATTTTGATCTGTATAGATATATAAAGGTGCAACATAATCCCCACCCTGCATACCCGGTCGTGACCAACTTCTAAAATCTATTATGTGGTTAGTTACCATTGCAGAAACAGAATTATTTTCTTGATTACCTAATTTATAAACCATTCCTATATTTTCTTTATTAATAAAATTAGACATTACTTTTGTCCGTGGTCTCTCTACTATATTTGTATCAAAATATATAAATTTTTCATCAAAAGGCCTATAAGTTATTTTTTGTAAAAAAATACTATCTGAATCAAGTTTATAAAAATTAGAGACATTTTTTAATAATTCCTCTTTATTACTATTTATCAAAACTTTATCATTAGCTGTAACAATGCCTACGCTATTAAGCGAAAATATCTGAGACACTAAAAATCCTTTCTCGTATTCTTTTTTACCTGTACCTTCCAGTTTCCAAATATCACTTTCTACTGGAAGCTTTACCCACTCTATACTTTCAATACCACTATTATCAAGCTCGTTAAATTTGTATTCTCTTAATCCATATAAATCATACTTATATATGTCAGCTAAATCTTTTTTCTCTCCTTTATTTGCCTTTATTCCAAAAATAATAGATACTCCAGTCATAATATCAAATACATTTTCATCTTTTTCTCCATTAGGTGCTGTTTCTTTTTTACGAGAATTACCATGTAGATCTATCACATATATCTTGTCAAAAGTCTTTCTCAGATGCCACCTCATACCGCGAAATGTAGGATTATCAATATATCCATTTGAAGTGATCATACCAATCACTCCTTCACCATTTTTCTCAATCAAGCTTTCAGCAAAACGAATAAATTTTACATAATCATCATTTAGCCATTTAGGATTTCTTTCTTTTAATTTATCTCCTCCTGGTTCAACCTTGTAAACATTATTATCAATATAATAAGGATTCATTGATTCTCCAGAATATGGTGGATTTCCAATAACGCACATTATTGGAATATCTTTTTTAATAATATTTGCTTCTCTTGCCTCTTCTGCTATCGAGTCCATAAATCCAAAAAGATTTCCAGTATTCTCAGTGTTGCCAGCATCTTCGAGAGTGTTTGTCAAATATATACCTATTCTATTTTTAAGATTATTTATATCTATACCGAGTCTATCGAGTGTCATACCAAGTTTAAGATGAGCTATGGTATATGATGCCATCATAAGCTCAAATCCATGTAATCTCGGTAATAATTCAGTATCGACATAGCTTTTCCATTTACCTTCTTGATTTGTAAAACTCTTATAAATCTCTAAAATAGTCTCATTAAGAAATGTGCCCGTCCCTGTCGCCACATCAAGTATTTGAACTTTATGAATCTCTTTTTCTTTTTCTATCTTTTGTCCTATTCTTTCTTTTTCTTTTTTTGTCAGAGATTTTGGCTGATAATCTTCTTTTATTTTTATTTTTATTTTTTCTGTATCTGATAATCCATTTTTTAAATTAAATTCTCTTTTTAAAATATTATCTACTCCACGGATAATAAAATCAACAACTGGTTTTGGTGTATAAAAGACTCCCATTTCCATTTTCTTTTTACTATCATATTCTCTCAAAAAGTCTTCATAAAAATGGATTACTGGATCACGACTATCTTTTTCTTTACCATAAAAATTAGTTAATAATTTATGCACATCTGCGTGAGTAAATACTTCACAAAGCTCATCAACTATAAATCTAAGTCTTTCAGGAAAAGAAGCTCCCGCAATATGACCAAAAAAATTTTTCAAAAATGGATTTGTTTTTGGAGCTAAGTCTATTGCTTCAAGTCTGCTAAAGTTTTCGGGTGTTTTATCATTGTATCTCGCTGCAAAAAGTCCATAAACTAATGTCTGTGCATACATATCTGAAAATTTCTGATCATCAAGGCTTTTTACTAAAGTTTCCTTCATTACCTCTTTTAACTTTAATATCTCTTCACGACCAGTACTGGTATTTGCATCTTGAAGCATATTAAGAACATTTTCCCTAATTCTGAGTGCCTTTCCACCCATTATTTCAGCTAAATGTCTTCCTGATTTTATCTCTTCTTTATATTCTGTAGAAAAATCTAATATAGCTTTATGTAAAATATTTAATTTGTTATCATCTCTATCAAAAATAATTTGATAGTTAGTTTTGTCTATTTTTCCTAGTGATATAGTATTCCCTTCAATTCTTTTTCCATATCTATAAAATCTAAAATCAACATAATCACTAATTATTAAATTATCATAACCAAAATATCTATCAGCTTGATTTGATTTTTCTATTTTGTCTAAATCTTCACCAATCTTTTTTACTTCTATATACAAAACTGGTACTTTATTTTTTAAAACAATAAAATCAGGCTTATTACCATCAATAGCCTTTTGATCGTGTTGGACTAAATATCCATCTTTCTTTATAAAAATAGTCTCAAGAAAGTTTTGAAATGGTGTCCTATAACTCATCTCACTACTATTTGCATCTTTAAAATATCTCTGTATGTCAGCTAAATAATCCATATTTCTATTATACCATTCACTTATATTATTTCTTATACCTCTCCAAATACTCTTTTTTAAACTCAAAAAATCTATCTTCTAGTATGCTTTGTCTAATATCTCGGACTAAATGCACAATGAAGTGTAGATTATGAATTGAAGCAATAGTCGCCGCAATCATTTCTTTACTACGAAATAAATGTGCTAAATAGCTTTTTGTATATTTATGAGCATAGCAAGATGTATCATCACATACTGGACTCATGTCAGATTTATATTTACTATTAAAAATATTTATTTTACCTTCTTTTGTATAAATAGACCCATTTCTAGCAATACGAGTCGGAGTAACACAATCAAATGTATCTATTCCATATTCTATTCCTAAAAATAAATCTTCTATCTCACCTATTCCAAGCAAATGTCTTGGTTTATTCTCTGGCAGATTTTCAGTAGCTATTCGAACAGTCTTTGCCATATCTTCTTTTGTAAAGCTTCCACCTATTCCAAATCCATCAAAATATTTTTTCTCATTATTTATTTCTATATTCATTTCTCCGAGAGTTTTTGCACTTTCTTTTCGCAGTTCATCAAATGCTCCGCCTTGCACAACAGCATAAAGGGCTTGCATTTTGCTTGTTGCTTCACTTACTCCTAATTTATGATGATGAATTAAAGATCTCTTTGCCCACCTGTGAGTCCTCTCTAATGCTTCTACCTGATAATCATAATTTGCAAGCGGGCTAGTACATTCATCAAACGCGAAAAATATATCTGCTCCTAGATCATGTTGAATCTCCATAGATTTTTCTGGAGTAAAAAAATGTTTACTACCATCAAACACACTTCGGAACTCTACCCCATTTTCAGAAATTTTTACAAGTGATTTTTTATCTTCGGTATTATCTACTTTTAAATTTATAAATTCTAAATTATTTTTGATTCTATATTTTCTAAAAAATAAAATTTCTATAAAGAAAAAAGTAAAAGTCATGATAACAAAGTTAACAAGAAGATTCATATCTTCACCAAGAGTTCTAGCAATAAATCCCACATATAAAACAATTAAAATTTCTACAAAAAGTATTTTGTTTTTAATAAAAAAATATTTTAGTTTAGATAAAATACTTTTTCGTTCTGTATTCTCTGCAAGATTTTTATCAATATTTTCATTTGTTAAATCTTCTCTTTTAGCAATTTTAGAAACCCCTACTCCCATTGCAGCTCCAAGAGAAAATACTTGAAATCCTCCTGAGTCTGTAAAAGTTGGCCCCGCATAATTCATCATCTTTGCAAAGCCGCCATGCTTTTTTACTATTTCACTGCCTGGCTCCAAATAAAGATGATAAGTATTAGCCAGACATGCGTCTGCCACCACATATTTTTGAAAATCCTCTGGTAATATACTTTTAATTGTAGCTTTAGTTCCAACCGGAATAAAAGCTGGCGTCTCAATATCTCCATGAGGCGTGTGAATAACTCCAACTCTCGCAAGTGGTGCTTCAATAGACTTTTTACTAATAGAAAAAGAAAAATCTTTCATATTTTGAAAAAGTATATCATATAATAATATTTTTAATACCCTACTATCTCTTCACATTTTGCAACTATTCCCCTTGCTGAAAGATTATCTTCGATTCCCATTCTTTCGATTTTTACATTAGCTCTGTTTTTATTTTCAGAAGTTATTTCTGCTATAAGGCTACCCAATCCTCCTATCTTAGAATGTTCTTCTACTGTTACAATATTTGTATGCTTATCTGTAAAATTATTTATAAAAGATCTAATCTTTTCATTTAAATATTCACTACTTGATGATAGAAAAGACATATTTAAAACTGTAACATTATAATTCATCTCTTCTAATTCTTTTGCCGCTAAAATAGCATTATATAATATAGGGCCTGAAGCTATAATAGCGACATCAAAATGTGCTTCTATATTTTTTGATAAGTATATTATCTCTGGCAACCCAGTCCATTCTTTTAAATGACCTTCTTCTTTCTCAAAATATTCTTTATCAAATATATTTGGACTACTCTCGCTAGACAATTTAAAATAAGTAAAATTTCTTTTATTTTCTTTAAAAAAATTTTTCTCTACTATTTTTAAAAGATATCTAGCTTCAATACTATCAGCTGGAGTGAAAATATTTATTCCTCTTAAATTTCTAAGCATAGCAATATCATTTTTTGTTTCTCTGCTATTTAAATATAAAGCAGCAGCTAATTCATTCTCATAATGAGTTAATGGGCATTGCATATTTAAGAGTGTCAAATTCATTGTTTCTTCTTTTCTTGTTAAAATTTTTGTAAATCCAGAATATAATTTATAAAAATTATCCATTAAACTAGTATTTATGTTTTTTAAATTATCATTAAATGCTTCATTTATTAAAAAAACATTCTTACCTTGATTCTTAGAAATAATAGATCCTATTTGTATTGCCTCTTCAGCTCTAAAAATATGCTTAGTATTTCCACTTGGCTCCTCTAAATTATCCACTTTAAGCACGATATTCGTATCATCATTAAATTCTGCAAGAGTAAAAAATGTACTTTCTACCATATCTTGATACTCTTCTTTTGTTTTATCAAATAAATTTTTATTTAACATATATTTATTTTATATTAGCTAAAATAATAGATGGTTTATTAATTTTTTTAGCATAAGTTATAGAATCACAAATATATTCTGGGCTGGAGCCATCAATAACAAGAGTATCAAATCCTAAATTTAAAAGTCTTCCACTTAATTTATTTTCTTTAGTCACATTTTCATAATCTGTATCTGTATAAGCTATTATAATAATTTTTTTCATCTTATTTTTAATAATAAATTCTAATGCTGAAATATTATTTAATAAATCAAGTCCGCTAGTAATAATATAATAAAATCTTTCATGTTTGTCCCCAATATCTCTTGATAAAGAATAATATCCTATAGCGTCTCCAAAAGTATTTTCAACTTTATTAAAATTATATTCTTTTAAATAATTTTCTATTTCAAAAAAATTTCCATATCCAGCATGAACTTTTACTATATTTTTTACTATATTTGCATAATTATTAATAGGAAATACATAATCTCTATTTCTCCAATTCTCATTATTAGGATTATGATTTAAAGACCTAAAAAATAATGCAACAAAAATAGAAGTAAGAGACTTTAAATTTTTCTTAACAAGATTATTAAAATCTTTAAACTTACTCTCAATAGTTATATCTACATCATCTTTTACTCTTTTTAAAGCTTCTATTTCATCTTGAGATAGATTTTTCATAATATTTTAATTATACCACAATAGAAAACTTATTATATATTTGATATGCTTCTAAATCTATATATAAATTTCATCTCATCTAATTCTTTCATTAAATATGATCCTACCACGCCAGCATTTGCTCCTAATATTTTAATCTCTTGTATAGTATCTTCATTTATAGATCCATCAACCTGAATATATAAATCTTTTTTTGAAAAATTTTTTCTAAAAAACTTCAAAACAAATAAAGACTTTTCATTAAAATCATTTCCTTGTGAGCCTAGTCTATCTATACTCATAATTTGTAAATCTATATTTTTATATTTATTCAAAAATATAAGAATATCTTCTCTATTATTAATCATAAAGTCTAATTTTGAAGTAATAATAATTTTTATCAAATTTTCTTTTGCTTCTTGTATTATATTCTCTAAATCTTTTAAATAAAAAATATTATCTATATGTATAATTATTCTTCTAGCTTTTAATTTTTTTAATTCTAAAAAATATTTATATTGATCCTGGCACATTATATGATATTCTATATTAAATAAATTATTGTAAGAAATAAGTTCTTCTATTTCAGTATTATTTTCTAATCTTGGAAGCCATGTTTTATTTTCTACGAATTCTCCATCACAAAGGTCTATTTGAACCATATCAAAATTCAAATTATATTTTGTCTTAAAAAAAAGAAGATTTTCCAATTTTTTTTTTAAATTTAAAAAATTAATTTCCAAAATAGCAGGTATTATTTTCATATTAATTATCCAGTGCAGCTACTCTAATAGATTCTAATTCTTTTAATTCTAAAATCTCTTCTTTTGAAACTTTTGTATTCATATTAATATTTTCTATTTCATCTATTTCCTCAATCCTTCTTCCATGACGAGATTCTTCTTTTTCTTCATCAATTTCTTCAAATTTAGTAAGAATGAAAGTTTTTACTGCCTCTTTTGCAAATTCTTCACTTACAAATCTTGCCCCAATAGAAAGTATATTTGCATTATTGTGCTCTCTTAGGAGTTTAACTAATTCTAAATTTTCATTATTTATAACTCCAGCTCTTATACCTTTATATTTATCAGCTACTATAGATTCTCCTTGTCCAGAACCTCCAAAGATTATTCCTAAGTTTTCTTTTTTGCCTAAATAAATATCTGAAGATAGAGCCCCGGCACAAGCAGAAATAAATTTTGGATAATCATCATTTTCATCATAAGAATACGCACCAAAGTCAATGATTTCAATATTATGTATGACTCTACCAGACTTACCAAGATCAAGCAAAAGGTTATCTTTTTCTATTTCTAAAAAAAGCTTAACTGATTCTTTTATATTAAAACCAGCGTGATCTGCTGCTAAATATATCTTCATATATAATCATTATACCAAAAAAAATAGCTTATTTATTTTAAAAGAGTTAATAAATACTATTTTTTAAAATATTTTGACACTTTTATCACATGATCAAGTAAAGTTTGTGTATAACCAATTTCATTGTCATACCAAGCGAGAACTTTTACTAAATTTCCATCCACTACTTTTGTCATTTTAAGGTCTGCAATACTAGCATATCTTAATGCTAAAATATCAGTAGAGACTAATTCTTCTTTTGTTGTGGCGAAAATATTTTTCCATTTATCCAAATGTGAGGCATTTTCTAAAATTCTATTTACTTCTTCTATATTTGTATTTCTTTTTGCTATAAAAGTTATATCTACTATACTCCCTGCTACACTAGGTACTCGAATAGCTATACCATCAAAAAGCCCTTCCATTTTTGTAAAAGCTTTTGTTAATGCTATAGCTGCACCTGTATTAGATGGGACAATATTTTGTGCTCCAGCTCTACCTTCTCTCCAGTCTTTTTTATTTGGCCCATCTACTATAGATTGTGATGCTGTGTATGAATGAACTGTATTTAATATTGCCTTTTCAATACCGATCCCTTCATCAAGTATTGCCATTAGTGGAGAGGCTGCATTTGTAGTGCAAGAAGCATTGCTTGTTATAAAATAATCTTTTAATTTATTTTCATTAATACCCATTAAGACAGTTTCTGCCTTTCTCATACTATTTTTCTCATCTTTTGTAGGAGCTGACAACACTACTCTCTTTGCACCACTTTCTATATGAAAATAAGACTTATCTGCACTTGTGAAAATACCAGTACATTCTACTACTATATCTATTCCAAGATTACCCCATATTTTATTTTCTATAAATTTATTGGTATCTTTTTCTGAAATAAATCTAATTTCTTTTTTCTCTCCATTTGCTAATTCTATTACTAAATATTTTTCATCTTGATTTATTATTTTACTTTCTATAGATTTAAAAACTTTTTGTCTATATACAGAGTCATATTTTAAAAGGTATACAAAATTTTCTAAATCACCTAAATCATTAATAGTTATAATATCTATATCTTTATTTATCTCTCTAGAAGAGAAAGCTAATTTTAAAAAAGCTCTTCCAATTCTCCCAAAACCATTTATAGCTACTTTTTTCATATATTCTAATTAAATTTTATCATATTTTTCTTATTATTTGCCAAATTTTATATATTTAAAATTATTATTAATTTCTATTTCTGGATTATCACTTATAGGGACTTTTTTGCCTGGATTTAATATATTATTTTCATCAAAAATATTTTTAACTTCTTTAAAAAGTTTTAACATATTTTCATCATACATATCATGCAAAAATGGAGTCCGGATAAGTCCATCATTATGTTCGCCAGTAATTGAACCATGATACTTTTTTATTAAGCTATACACTTCATGGCTACAGCTTTTAATAATTTCTATATTTTTATTTATTATTTCTTTATCATCAAAATTCATAAGTGGAATAATATGTAAATTACCATCTGCTACATGACCTGCTATAGTATAAAGTAATTTATATTTATCAAGTATAGGGATTAATTCATTTAAAAATGATTCTAAATCTTCACCTTTTACCACTATATCATCTATAAATGGTGCAGTATGCATACCTTTTACTTTTTGTCTTAAAAGATTAAAACTTTCTCTTCTCATAGTCCAAAATTTCTCTCTTTCAAATTCTGTTTTTACAAATCTTATTTTAATATTTTTATTTTCTTTTTTGTTTTCTTTATTTATATTTAATTCTTTTTGGCAAGATATTATTTTTTCTTCTAATTCTTTTTCATTATTTCCTGAAAATTCTGCTATTAAAAATAATTTTGGCATACGAAAAGTTAAAAGTAGCTTTATCTCTCTCCAAAATGAAAATGTTAATTTAAAGAAATTTACTTTCTTAATACTACTTTTATTTTTCTTAAAAAGATTTTTTAGAAATGCTGGTAAAAATCTAATTGCCACTTTAAAAGTCTTATCATCATAACTTTCAAAGCTTTCTGGATTATATTTTACAACAATATTTCTAACAAATCCTAAATCTTTTAAATCTTTTAAAAAGATTAATAACATTTTTGTATATTTTTTACTTTCTACTAATTTTAATTTTATTTTTGTTATTATAGCTAATGTCCCTTGTGATCCTGTTAAAAGTTTTGTTAAATCAAAAACCTTTTCTCCATTTTCTTCTTTACAAATATTCCAAAGATAATACCCAGCGGAATTTTTTGAGACTTGTGGTTTATTTTTATTTATAATAATCTTATTTTCATTATTAGAAACTAAATCATATATATCTTTATATATTTTATATTCTAAAGAATTATTATTTAAAGAATTTAATTTATTTATAAATTCATTTCCTTTTAAAGCTTTTAAATTTATTATTTCTCCATTTGAAAGTATAGCTTCTAATTCTAAAATATAATCACCTGTTTTTCCATAAATTATACTTTTTTCTCCACCAGAATTATTTGATATCATACCTCCTATAGCACATATTTCTCTTGATGCTGGATATGTTGGTAGTAACAAATCACTTTTTAAAGTCTCTTTTTCAAAATCCCTATAATATACTCCTGGCTCTACTATAGCTTCCTTTTTTTCCTTATTAATAGAAATAATATTATTAAAATATTTTGTAAAAGAAAGTATAATAGACTCACCTATGGCAGCTCCAGACATATCAGTTCCAGCACTTCTACTAGTTATTGAATATTTTTGAGTACTATTTTCAGAAATAAATTTTAAAATATCACTTATTTCAAATTTATTTTTTGGGAAAATTATTATTTTTGGAATAATTTTAAAAAGACTAGTATCTTTACTAAAGCTTTCTAAAGTTTCTGTATCTATTTTATATTCAATTTTTTCTTTATTTAAAAAGTTTTTTAAGATATTCATATTAATAAAGTAATATTTTATTTATTTCTACTATTGTACCATTTTCTTCTTTACTTCTTATATTCATATTCCATTTATAAATATTTATTATCTCCTTAACAATAGATAGTCCTAACCCTGTTCCAGAAACTTCATTTTCTTTTACTTTTCCTCTAAAAAATCTTTCACTAATTTTTGGTAAATCTATTTTATTTATACCTATACCTGTATCTTTTATTATTATTTTAAGATATTTTTTACTATTATTCTTAAATTTTTTAAGAATAATAAAAATTTCTCCTGAAGGTGTAAATTTAAAACTATTTGAAATTAGATTATTAAAAATTCTTTCTAAATGTAGCGGATTGACTTTAATGTATTCTTTTTCTTCAAAATCATCTATATCTATATTTATAAAAACATTTTCTTGTTTTAAATATTTTTGATTCTCTAAAACTTTCTCTATAATATTTTTTATTTTATATATTTTTAAATTTTCAATCTTATCTTCTGAATATTTTATTCTAGCTTCAAAAAGTAAATCGTCTATAATATCAGTTAAATTAACTATTTCTTTTAATATAATTTCAACACCAGATTTTGTCTCTAAAATAAACTTATTATTTTGGAATTCTTTCTTTTTTTCTTCTTTTTCTATTTTACTCATTAAGATTTCACTTCTCATATTCATTATAGATAAAGGAGTTCGAAGTTCATGCGAAACATTAGAAGCAAATCTTTTTTGTAAATCTGTCACATACTCTATAGGTTCAAGCATTTTTTTAACCATTCTATCAAAAAAGAAAATAGAAATAAAAAATATAATAATATCTGAAACTATTAGAAGAAAAAGAGTCTGATTTTGTAAATCATTAAAAAACTGAGATGAATCAAATTCATCTAAAGATTCTAAATATTTAAAAATTGGAGAAATTTGATAAATTATATCTTCTGTTAATAATTTATATACAACATAAGAAAAAGAAAATAAAACAAAAAAAACAAAAAAAGAAGCAATAATATCAAGCTTTAATCTGGTAGATGTAAAAAGATTTTCTTTAGTTTTTTTTATTTTCATTTTATTAATCAAATGTTATTTTATAACCTGCATTTCTAATAGTTTCAATTCTTCCGTGAAAATTATTTTTAATAAGCTTATTTCTCAGATTGTGTACATGAACATCAACAAAACGACTATTAGGTGTGTCAGTTTCTTTCCATATTTTTTCTAACATTTTTTCTTTATTAACAGGAGAGCCATTAGCTTCTATTAGAATTTTTAATATATTAGCTTCCTTGTTGGTTAAAGATATATTTTTTTCATTTTCTTTTGCTTTATTAATTATAATCTCACAAGTATTTAAATCTAAAGAAAAATCTATATCTTTATTTTTGTGAATAATTTCTTTTTGCAAATTATAATGATAATCCTCATCTTTCTTTTTAGATAAATTTCTATTTTGAAAATTTCTTCTATATAAAGAATGCAATCTTGCTGTCAACTCTTTTACATTAAACGGCTTCACCATATAATCATCAGCTCCAGCTGCAAGTCCAAAAACTTTATCATCTACTGTATCTTTTGCTGTTAAAATTATAATGCCACTTTCTACTCCTAAATTTTTTACCTCTCTTAAAGTTTCTATACCATCTTTCATGGGCATCATTCTGTCTAAAATTATCACATCATATTCAACTCCTTCTTTTTGTAAATCTTTTACTTTTGATATTGCTTGTACTCCATTAAAAGCTGTATCCACTGAAAAACCTTCTTCTTCAAGATAAAGCTTTATACCTTCGTTTAATTTTACATTATCCTCTACAACTAATATTTTCATACTTTAATTATATCAAAAATATGCTTTTATTTTATATAATGTTAAGAAAATATATCTTATAAATCAAAATCTTTATTTTATTAAAATTTATATTACTCTTCATCATTATTTCCAAATTCTCCTTTAAAATTTGTAAGAGCTTCTACAATCTGAGCCATTTCTCCACTAATTATCTTTGGTATTCCATGCCAAGATTCTCTGATTCTATGATCTGTAATTCTATCTTGTGGAAAATTATATGTTCTAATTTTTTCACTTCTGTCGCCTGTACCCACTTGATCTCTTTTTTCCTCTACTCCTTCCGATTTAAATTTTTCTTCTTCCATCTGATCAAGTCTTGCTTGAAGCATTTCCATTGCTCTTTCTCTATTTTTAAGCTGACTTCTTTCAATAGTACATTTTACTGCAATACCAGTTGGTTTATGAATAAGTCTCACTGCAGTTTCTACTTTATTTACATTTTGTCCGCCAGCTCCACCACTTCTTGAAGTTTCCATTTCTATATCTGCTGGATTGACAGTTATCTTTTTTATTTTTCTTATTGGCATTACAGCGACTGTAACAGTTGAAGTGTGAACTCTGCCATTTTTCTCTGTATCCGGGACTCTTTGCACTCTATGGACTCCCATTTCAAATTTAAATAAATCCCACGCACTTTGTCCTTTTATCTCAAAAGATACATCTTTATACCCTCCCACATCTGAAACAGATTCATCAAGCTTTTCAAAGCTGCATCTATTTTTAAGTGCAAAATTCTGATACATATTAGCTAGCTCTGCCGCAAAAAGTGATGATTCATCACCTCCTGCACCTGCTGCAATTTCTAAAATAATTGCTTTTGGTTTTTCTTCTTCTACTTTTTCTTTATCTAATATCTCACTCATTTCTTTCCAAAGATTTTCTTTTTGCTCTCTAATATTTTTTAACTCTTCTTCTGCTATTTCTCTCATATCTGTATCAGACAAAAGAGAATTTGTCTCTTCTTCTTTTTTAAGAAGCTCTTCATATAATGGATAAGAAGTATATTTTGTCTTATCATTATTTTTAAAATCTTCATCTGTATATGCCATAAATTTATTTTAATAATTATATATATTATTTAAACAAAATAAAAACACTCTCAAAAGTTAGAGAATGTTTCTATTTTTAAGTTAAGCTTTTTTTGTAGCTTTTTTAGAAGCTGCCGCTGCGACTTTTTTCTTAAATTTATCTACTCTTCCTGCTGTGTCTAGAACTTTTTCTTGACCTGTATAAAATGGATGACATGCTGAACAAATTTCAATTTCTATTTCTTTTTTTGTAGACCCTGCTGTATATTTTGCTCCACAAGCACAATTTATAATTGCATCTGCGAAATATTCTCCATGAATGTCTTTTTTCATAATTTTTAGTCAAATTTAGTTAAATTTTCTATTTTTTAATATTATCATAAATTAGAGAATAAATCAAACCCAATATTTATATTATTTTAAAGACAAAATATTTTAGTTTTTTATTTTATATTCTAAACTCTATCACATCACCATCCTTCACTATATACTCTTTCCCTTCTGTTCGCACCAAGCCCTTTTCTCTTGCAACTTTATAGCTTCCAGCATCAAGTAAATCTTCACAAGCGACTACTTCTGCACGAATAAATCTCTTTTCAAAATCAGTATGTATTGCCGCAGCTGCGACTGGCGCAGTGCTTCCTTTTTTAAAAGTCCAGCCACGAGTTTCTACTTCTCCTGTTGTAAAATATGTTTCAAGGCCGAGCATTTTATAGCTCTCTTTAATTAATTCTTTTATTCCGTCATCGGCTACTCCACCAGCAAGCTCACTTCTCATTAATTCTTTTTCTTCTCCTTCAAACTCTTTTAAGTCATCTTCAACTTTTGCGTCTATAGTACAGTAGTTAAAATTATTTTCTTTAAAATAATTTAAAAGTTCTTCATATCTTTTATCATTTATTCCATCAAGATTTTTAGCTCCAGCTTTTTTATTTAAAGCATAAAGAATTGGCTTCATTGTAATCAAATGTAATTCTTTAACTAATTTAATTTCTTCTTCATCAAGTTTTTTATCTTCTAAAAGTCTGTTTGCGAGTTTATCTGCTTCTAAATAATTTTTTATTTTTAGCATTGCTTCTTTAAATTTTATAGCTAGTTTGTCTCCCTTTTTTACATCTTTTTCTATAGCATCAAGCCTCTTATTTACTGTCGCAATATCAGCTAATATTAATTCTAAATTTATGATTTGAATGTCTAATAACGGATCTATTCTATTTTCTACGTGTATTTGTTTATCATCTTCAAATATTCTGACAACTTCAAGTATTGCATCAGTGTCACGAATATGCTGAAGAAATTTATTTCCAAGCCCCGCTCCATCACTTGCACCTTTTACAAGTCCTGCTATATCTACAAATTCTACAACAGCTGGAACAATCTTTTTAGTATTACTCATTTTGGCTAATGCATACAGTCTGTCATCATTTACTTCTACAATACCAACGGATGGATCGATAGTACAAAATGGATAATTTTCAGCAGGCACACAGTTTTTAGTTAGTGCGTTAAAAAGAGTTGATTTTCCAACATTTGGAAGTCCTACAATACCAATAGAAAGTGACATATTTTTATAATCATAACAGATTTTTAATAAAAAATAAAATTAAAAAACCTTTATTCTATAAATTAATATAAAATAAAAGTTTTGAAAAATTATCTCTTTACTTCTTGTTGAAGTCCTGCTTTTCCTGCCACCTCTTGAAGCTCTTTTTGGTATTTTTTCATTACTTCAAAACTTGCATACATTTCTGGCTTACCAGCTTTGACTAATTCTTTTGTTTCTTTCGCTATCTTTTCAAATAATTCTGGATCTTGTGATACAAGAGCATTTATTAATTCTTTTTGATCTTCTGGTAAATTTCTTGTAGCATATTTTGCTGCTTGTTTTGTAAAAAATTGTTTTATTCCCATATATTTTAATCAATTCATTTTAATTAATCTTCTGAAATCGGCTTTACTCCTAACTCATTTAATTTTTCTTCTATAACTTTTTTAATATAATTAGGTGATAATTCTAAATTTTGCATTTCTATTCCATTCATAAATACTGTAGGTGTATGATTTAATCCTAATTTAACAGCTTCTGCTAAACTATTATTGATAGTATTAACCACATCTTGACTATCTCTATCCTTAATAAATTTATCTATATCAAGGCCTAAATCCTTAGCATAATTTTCAATTTTACTTTTAGCGTCAAGTGCTTCACCCCATTCATCTTGTTTTTCAAAAAGTACTTTTTCTAAATCCCAAAATTTATTCTGAAGTCTTGCTGCTTCTGCTGATTGGGCTGAAATAATTGCATTTCTATGGATAGAAGTTAGAGGGAAATATTTATAAGTTAAAGATAAAGATCCTTCTCCATATTTATCGTTTATATATGTATAAACTTCTGGAAATACTACAGAAAAAGCTCTACAAGCTGGACATTGAAAATCTGAATATTCTATAAGTTTGACTTTGGCATTTTCGTTGCCTAAAGTGTATGAATTATCTGCAACTTTTTGAATAATTTCTACATTATTTTTATTATTTTTAGTTAATAAATAATTTAAACCAAATAGAGCTAAAACTATAATAAGTAAGGTTATAACTATCGAAATAGCTCCTTTATTTTTTTTCTTTTCTTTATTAGAATTAGAATGCATTATTACATTTGACATATTTTTATAAATTTATTAAAGATGATTATTAAATGATTATAACATAAAAGAAAAATACTTTAAAATTTATTGAAATAAAATTATATATGATTTATCTATCAGGTTGCACTTCATAATATTTTATTAAATAATTTACAAGATCAAAAAAATAATCTTTTAATGATTGAGATGCATACTCGACACCTTTTGGATAAACTTGATAAAGAAAAATAATATATTTTGGTTTTGTAGCTGGAAAATATCCAAAAAATGAATGTAAATATCTGTCGTCATAATATTTTCCAGTATTTGAATTTACCATTTGAGCTGTACCTGTTTTGGCAGCAATAGTGTATCTAGGATTCTTCATATGCATAGCATTATCAACAACCTTTGTTAAAATTTTACTAATTTTTTCGCTAGTAGAAGCATTTTTAAAGACTTCTATAGAATCATCTAAAGCAATATTTTTTTCATCACCATTGTCATATATTATTTTTTTAACAATATGAGGAGTTATTAATTTTCCTCCATTACCTAAAATAGATAACGCTCTTATTGTTTGAATAGGAGTAATTGCTATACCTTGTCCAAATCCTGCTGTTACAGAATCGACATCTACGTGAGTATTTAAATTTGCCACAAGCCCTGATGCTTCATTTGGTAAATCTATTCCTGTATATTCTCCTATGCCAAAATTATGAAAATACTCACTAAATAATCCTCCACCCATTTTTTGAACTAAAAAAGCTATTCCAATATTTAAAGATTGAGATAAAATCTCTTGTAATGGAGTGTTCGGGCCTCTTGCTCTTTTATCATAATTAGAAACTTTATACCCATTTATAAGAATTGATCCTGTATCATTGTATGTAGTATATTCATTAACAACTCCTGCATCTAATGCTGCAGCGACTGTTAAAGGTTTAATAATGGACCCCATTTCATAAACTCCAGAAACTAAATCATTATTATATAAAGATATATTTTCTACATTTTTATAATTATTTGGATCAAAACTAGGTATTTCATCCATAGCAAGAATAGAACCATCATTAATATCCATAATAATACCCCCAACTTTTTGAGAATTCCATTTATTTTTTATTTTAATTAATAATTGATTTAAATATCTTTCTACATTTATATCTATTGTTAAATAAATATTTCCTTTTAAATTATTATTCTCTATTCCACCTTTTTTAAAATTAGAATTATTAGAGCTCTCTGATTTAAAATCAGAAAATATTTCTGCAAAAATATTAGAATTAGAAATAGGATCTTTTTCTAAAACATCATTATAATATTTTTCAAGACCATAGAGTCCTGTTTTTTTAGTATCATTAAAACCTACAAAACCTAATATTTTTGCAGCGATTTCCTTTTCAAAATAAACACGACTTTTCTTTCTACTTATTATAAGCCCTCGTATATGAAGTCCTATCAAATCATTTGCAATATCTTCTGATACATTCTTTTTTAAAATTTCAAAAGAAGATTCTTCATTCTCTATTTTAAGAAAAAAATCATTTTTATTTAAAAATATTTTAGTGCTACTAGAATTATTTATATCTGTATTATCATTTGACCATTTTGAAAATACTTCTTGTATGCTTAAATATAAATTATTTTTAAGATCCTCTAGAGTTTTTTCTCCTTTATTTATTTTTTTCTTAAATTCTGAATTAATAGTTTTCGGATCTATTGCTATATCATATTCATTATACATTTCTACTGCTGGTGATATAATATTTGTTTTATTAGAGAAGAAAATGGATCCCCTATTAAAGCTTTCTCCTGTATCTAAAAAATATTGTCTATCTCCTGCCTCTTTATACTCTTTTCCATGTATTATTTGTAGTTTAAAAAGCCAATAACCTAATATTATAAAACATAAAAATATAAAAAAAACAAAGATATTAGTTCTTTTATTTATAAGTTTTCTTCTTTCTTGAGAAATCGAATTATTCAATATTTTTTTCATATAAAAATGATAAACTTGTGGCAGAATCTTTTCTTATAGCAAAATTATTCATTTCTATATCTATAAAACCATTTTCTTTGGCATATTCTTTAGTTAAAGAATTAATAGCTAAATTGTAATCTTTTTCAACTCTCGCAGACTTTATATTTAAATCATTAATAAATGCATAACTTTCTTTTTTATTTATAATATTAGAAATAATGAAAATTACAAAAAGTATATATAATAAAGATAAAATTATCAAAATAGATATTAAAGCATGTATTATGTGTATTTTGATAGACACTTTTAAACTACTAGTTGAAAAACCTTTAAATTTATGTAAAAAAAGTCTGTTTCCATTTAATCTATCATTATTTAATTTTACAGATCTTAATTGCATAATTTTTATTTATTAATTTATTTTTTCTATTACTCTTAATTTGCTACTTCTACTTCTCGGATTTCTTTTTATCTCTTCTATACTTGGCTCAAGAAAATCTTTATTCTTATTTATTTTTAAAAGTTTTAATTTATCTTTATTTTCTTTAATTATTCTTTTTAAGACTCTATCTTCACCGGAATGGAAAGTTAAAAAACTTGCCCTACTTTTATTATTTAAAATTTCTGATAAAGACTTTAATAATTCCTCTTCTGCTCGGAGTTCATCATTTACCGCGATACGAATAGCTTGAAAAGTCTTTGTAGCAAAATGTATTTTTCCTTTTTTATAAAATTCTGGAACTGATTTTGAAATAATTTCTACTAGATCAAATGTAGTCTTAATTTCTTTATTCTCTCTTTCTAAAACAATATTCCTTGCTATTCTTTTTCCATATTTTTCATCACTATAATAATAAATTATATCTGCAAGAGACTCTTCACTCCAATTATTTAAAATTTTTTCTGCTGTTAAAGTATCTTCATCAACATTATCTTTTAAAGTCATGAGAAGTGGCTCATTTTTTTGAAAAGTAAATCCTCTACCCGAAATATCTATTTCTTGTGAAGACACTCCAAGGTCAGCAAACAAAGCATTAATATTTTTTATATTCAAATTTTCTAGAATACTTTTAATATTTCTAAAATTATCATTTATATAAAAAATTTTTGGAGAAATAAAATTATTATCTTTTAGATTTTTTTCTAAAAATATTTTTGCTTCACTTAAAGCTTTATTATCTAGATCAATACAAATTAAAATCCCTCTTTCTCCAATCTTTTTTGCTATCTCTATAGAATGCCCTCCTCTATTGACTGTAGCATCTACTACGATATCACCTTCTTTCAGATTTAAGTATTCAATAGATTCTTTTAATAAAATTGGGGTATGAATTTGGCTCATATTTATAAAATACCAATTTCAGATAATTTTGTAGCTATAGAGTCAGCACTTTTATTATTTGCATTTGAATATTTCTCCCACTCTTCTTCACCCCAAATCTCAACTTTTGAATGCATACCTACAAGTACTGCTTTCTTTTTTATATTTGCAAAACTTTTTAAAGCATCTGTAATCAAGATTCTTCCCACAGAATCAAGATCAGCTTCAAAAGCATTTGAAAGCATAAATCTAGTAAAGCTACGAGTATCTTTATTAGTAAAAGATAATTCTGATAATTTATCAGCAATCTTTTGCCATTCTTTTAAGCTATATACAAAGAGCGACTTATCAAGACCACTTGTTATTACGACTTTTTTACCAAGAATACTTCTCCATTTTGCTGGAATAGAAATTCTTTTTTTATCATCAAGTCCATGTATATAGTGTCCGATAAGCATAATTAATATTGGCTAGATATCTCCCACAATATCCCACCTTTACCCATTATATACCACCAAACTTTTTATAGCAACAAAAAACACCTTCTTCCTTGTGGAAAAGGTGTTTTTAATATATTTTTCTCTTATTTCTTCTCCTTCACAAGTGGAAAAAGTATAGTTTCTCTTAGAGGAAGGCCAGCTAAGAATGCGAAAAGTCTATCTCCAAATCCAAATCCACATGTAGGAGGCATACCATGCTCAAGCATTTCTACAAATTCCCAGTCTGGCATCATAGCTTCTTCATCCCCTGCATCAAGCATTTCTTTTTGTTTTTCAAAATTCTCTCTTTGCAAAATTGGATTATTTAATTCAGAATAGCCTCTACCTATTTCACTTCCTGCTAAAATAGGCTGAAACATTTGAGCGGTCTTCCCGTCAGAATTTGGCTTTGCAAGTGGTGCTACAAGTAGTGGTGGATTTATTAAAAATGCAGGGCCAGAAATATTTTTACGACAATATTTCCAAAGTGTATCAAGAAGTCTTTCTCTATTTCCTCCATCATATTTTACCTTTAACTCTTCTAATTTATTTTTAATATCTTCATCGCTCGCTATCCAAATATCTATACCTGTTTGCTTTTTAATTTCTTCAGCATATTCTATTTCTATCCATTCATCTTCAAGATCAAAAGTAAAACCTTTCATTTCAAATTTTGTTCTTCCAAATACTTCCTTTGCTATTTTTTTATAAAGTTCTTTTACAATTAGCATTCCCCCTTTATAGTCTACATATGGCATATAAAATTCGCAATTTGTAAACTCCTGCAGATGCTCTGGTGAAGATCCTTCATTTCTATAAGCGCGGCCAATCTCAAATGTGCCATTATAGCCTGCTGCCATAAGTCTCTTTTGCCAAAGCTCTCCTATGCAAATCCTCATATACACATCTATATCAAAATCATTATGATAAGTCTTAAATGGTCTTGCTTCTGCTCCACCTGTTGTAGTTTCAAGAGTTGGAGTTTCAACTTCAAGCATGCCTTTATTATTTAAAAATTCTCGGACTACTTTCCAAAATTTCGCTTTTTTAAAAAAGAGTTCTCTTTTTTCTCTATCAGTTAAAATATCAAGATATCTGTATCTTAATTTCAATTCTTCATCTTGAAGTCCATGATATTTGTCTGGAAGTGGTAGAAGTGATTTTGTAAGGATTTTTATTTTTTTAACTAAAATACTTTTTTGCCCTGTTTTACTTAAAAATTTTTCTCCTTTTACTTCTACAAAATCTCCTATATCTAAATATTCTTTATAAAATTCAAAAGCTTCAGCTGGAGACTCTGGATTTTTGATTATGGCTTGCACTTTACTTAAATCATTACTCTCATCTGATCCATCAAAAATATCAAAGAAAATTAAATTACCTTGCCCTCTTGAAGAAATAATTCTACCTGCAAGTATTGCGGTAATTACATTATCAAAATCTTCTAAATATTGTTTTATGGATGATGATCTATTCGAATGAGCTGTATATGGATCAAAACCATTTTCTTTTAATTTATTTAATTTCTTTAATCTCTCTTCCTTTAGTTCTAAAATAGATGTCATAATAATTTATATATATAATAAATACATTATAGTGTATTTTTTAAGAAAAGTAAAAAATGGTAAGTCTATACTAAAATTTAACCAATTTGGGAAATCTTTTTATGTGCCAGTTAAAGTAATATCGGAAGAAGATAAAAACATAACTAAAGAAATATATAATTCTTTAGTATCAGGAAAAAATAACGAATTGGAAATAGGGTTTTCCAAGAGTAAAAAAGTTTTATACGTCCAAATGATAGCCAAAAATATATCTGGGGTTGATAAAAAGACCTTATCTAAAGATTTAGCTCGTATAGATGCGAAGAATAAAAAGGTCGGGAAAATAATAATAGATAAAAAATATTACGCCAGAGAAGCTGCTACAATATATGACGTTGAATATTTTCCTATAGTAAGAAGGTATAATTAAATATGTAAGTTTTCTAAAATCCCCGCGATTGCGGGGATTTTTTATTTAATCAAATTTTACTATTGTATAAGTCACTTCACCTTTTGGAGTCATGAAAGTTACTTTATCTCCTTTATCTTTTCCAAGTAATGCGTTTCCAAGTGGAGATTCATTTGAAATTTTTCCTTCTTCTACATCTACTTCTTCTGAACCTACTATAGTATAAGTTTGTTCAAAATTTTCTCCTATTTTTTTTATAGTTACTATTGATCCTACTCCGATACCATTTTTTACATTATGAGTATCAGCAATAATAGCATTTTGTAAAATGTTTTCTATTTCACTAATTCTAGCTTCACATCTAGCTTGATCTTCACGGGCCTGAGAATATTCTGCATTTTCTGCAAGATCTCCGAGGGACTTTGCCCATTCAATTGCGTCAGCTATTTCTTTTCTTTTAACAGTTTTTAAATTTTCTAACTCTTTTTCAAGTTCGACTTTTTTTTCACTTGTTAAATATTCTTTTACTTCTTTTACCATAATGATTTATATATTAATTATCTAAATAATAGCATATTTTTTCTTTTTTTAAAAGAATAAATTATTCTATATATTTTTCTTTATTTTGAGAAATATATTCTAAAATAGGTTTTATAACTTGCGCTCCAGCTGAAGTACCTCCTACAGGACCATTTTCTACAACTACAGCAAAAGCATATTTTGGATTATTATATGGAAAATATCCTGTCATAAGTGAATTAACCTTACCCTTAACAACTCCAAGTTCTGCTGTCCCAGATTTTGCTGCAACACCAAGACCTAAAATATTTAATTGTGGAACTGTACCATTTTGCAATACCACCTCTCGCATACCTTGTTTTATATATTTAAGAGCATATTCATTTAAATTTAAATCTATTTTGGGCCATATTTTAGTATTATATTTTTGAATTGTTTCAAAAAAATAATCTGTATTTGTAGATGATGCTGAGAGAAATAAATGTGGAGTAATTAAAATTCCGCCATTTGCTATAGAAGCTATATATCTAACTAATTCTACAGGTGTAATCTGAAAACCATATTGTCCAATAGATGTATGATATGTATCACCCAATCTCCATTCACTATCTATAAAATTGATTCTTTTCCATTCTGGTGTTGGTATAATTCCTATCTCTTCATTTGGAAGATCTATACCTGTACGACTTGTAAAACCAAATAATTTAGCATATTCATCTATTTTACTGATACCTAAACCAGTCTGATCTTTGTATCCGCCACCTACCTGATAAAAATATTCATCAGAAGAAACTGCTATTGCTCTAACAACATTTATATAGCCATGTACTTTCCAATCTCTAAAAATAGTATCTGGACCACCATAAATATTTGGTATAACTATTTGTCCTACAGATAAAAGCTCTTTTTCTGGAGTAATTATTTTTTCATTAAGAGCTGCATATGCCATAAAAGGTTTAACAACAGACCCTGGAGTAAATAATCCAGAGACTGCCCTGTTTAAGAAAGGGGTTCTTTTATCTTTTAATAATTTATTAATCTTTTTATTATCTTCCGTCCCAGAAGCATTAGTCATTAAATTATTATTATATTCTGGATAATTTGTAATGGCTAAAATCTCACCATTATTAACATCAATTATTATACCTGTAGCAGAAGTAAAAGATCTTTCCTCAACTACTTTTTTCATAGAATCAAATAATTTCTTTTGAATAACAGCATCTATGGTTAGATTTAAATTAGTTCCAGATATTGGTTTAACTATTAAATTTTGTGACTCTACTTCTCTTTTAACATCTTTTTCTACTATTTGTTTGCCATTCACACCTGATAATATGTCTTGATATATTAATTCTATTCCATCTTTACCTATATAATTATCTTGCCAATAATTATTCAAATTATCTTTTTTTGGATAAGATATATATCCTAATAGATTTGAAAATCCTTCATCTCTTATATATTCTCTTTTAATTATGTCAGAAGTTGAAGATACAATATTTTCTGCTAATATTTTTCCATTTCTATCAAATATTTCACCACGATTAGCTAAAATTATATTTGTATTATATCTATTATTATCAGCTTTTTCTTTATAAATAGAATAATCTCTTATTTGTATTATATACAATCTATATACAAAAAAAGAAAATACTATAAACACAATCATTGCTGGCAAATATTCCATAAATTGAGAAATTGGTTTATTAAATGTTCCCTCTTGTCTATCTATATCTAACCCCGCAAGATTTGATGAATCTAAGAATATATCTTCTGGATTTATTTCACCACTTCTTTTTTTGTTTTTTTTAAAAAATTTTTTAAAAATATTTCTATTCATACTTTATTTAAAAATAGGCCTCAAAAATCTAACTATTATAAAGAATAGGAAAATAAAAGTTGTCAAAAATGGAAAATTAATAATTGATAAAGCCGCATCATAAAAAATAGCCAATACAAATAATATTAGTAGTAAAATATTTAAAAATGTTTTTAATAATTTATTTTTCATAATATTAATTTTTTAAAATATAATAATTATTATTTTCTCTTGTATTATAAAATCCTCTTATAAGTAGTATTTGAAAAAAAGAAGCATCTTGTTTTTCTATGCTTACAACATCTCCTAAAATCTTACTCTCATCTATTGCAAGATAAACTTTTGTTCCTATTGGAACATCAATATTACTTGGTATATATGAAATAAAATCTCCTCCACCATATCCATACAAATCTATTAAAATTTTAGAACCCTCTTCTCTTATTTCAAAATTATTTAAATTATCTAGTTCATTCTCAAAAAGAATAGATGATGAACTTTCTTTATTTTGATTTTCTTTTTCTAGATCTATAGAGTCTGTTCGTAAAACAGTATTTTGATTTTTGTTAGCCGTTATAACAGCTTCTACCTTTTCTTTACTTTTAGAAAAAAGTATTACAAGAGATGTATTTTTATCAGTTTTTAAAACTCTACCTATGGCTTTATTCGTATTTATAAATACTAAATGATTTTCTTTTATACCGCTTTCTGTTCCTTTGTTAAGTAAAATAGTATTATAAATACTAGTAAAATCAGAAAAAATTTTCTTAGCTATTACAATTTCTTGATTATTATATAATTCTTTTTTATTTGTATTGCTTTCTATAATACTATTTTCTTCTTTCATTTTTAATTCATTCTTTAATCTTTCTACCTCATTTAATAAATATTTTTTAGAATAAAAATAATCAACAAAACCTCTAAAAGAGCTAGACACGATATTTGTAGATTTATCTGCTAAATTCAAAAAAACAGCTCCTTTATTTATAGAAAATTCATTTCCGTCTAAATAATTTCTTAAAAATGGAAAACATATTAAAAAAACAATATAACAAATAATATAAATAATATTCAGCTTTGTGTATTTTTTTTTTCTAAAAACCATAATAATAAATTATACAATATAATATATATAAATATAAAATATGTATAAGCTTAATCAATTAAAGATACTTCTTTAGAATCTTTTATAATAAATTCATTAAATTTTTCCATATTATTTAAAATAGTTTCAGCTCCTTTTGCTACATCTGTTAAAGGAGTATCAGAAATATATGTCTTAACTTGCAACTCTTCTTCAAATAATTTATCTATATTTTTTATCAAAGCACCCCCACCTGTTAACACTATTCCATCTCTTAAAATATCTCCCAAAACCTCAGGAGGTGCCATTTCTAAAATCTCCTTAACAGCTTCTATTATTTGAAACAAACTTGGAGAAAGTGCTTCTCTTATATCTGTTTCATCTATACATATTTCTTTTGGTAATCCAGATGTAATATCTCTTCCTTTTATAGCAATAGACTTTGATGTATTATGCTCAGAAGGTAAAGCAGATCCTGTTTCTATTTTTACTTCTTCACTAGTTTTTTCACCGATTATCATTTTATAATGATTTTTAATATAATTAATAATATCTTGATTCATTTTATCTCCTGCAATTTTTAAACTTTTTCTTCTAACGATTCCTGAAAGTGACAATATTGCAATATCAGTAGTACCTCCCCCAATGTCAACAATAATAGATCCTTTAGGAGTATCTACTTGTAATCCTACTCCTATAGCAGCTGCTGCTGGCTCTTCTATTATATAAACTTCACCGGCACCAGCCGCTTCTGCTGCATCTTCTACTGCTCGTATTTCAACATCTGTTACTCCTATTGGAATACCGATTACAACTCTTGGTCTTAAAAATTTTTTATTAAGATTATTTGCTTTATTAATTAAATAAGAAAGAAATTCTTCTGTAACTTCATAATCAGAAATAACTCCATCTATAATAGGACGAACTATATTTATATGTTCTGGTGTACGACCCATCATATTTTTAGCCTCTGTACCAAGTGCTACTATTTTATTTGTTTTATTGTTTATCGCAACAACTGATGGCTCATTAATAACAATACCTTGTCCCGCCAAAGATACGAGGGTGTTTGTAGTACCAAGATCAATACCAATATTATTATAGAATTTTGAAAAATATTTCTTAAACATAATTTAAAAAGCCTTAAATTTATATAATCTTACCATAAAATATAACGCTTGACAAAGTCAATATATAATTTTATACTATATTTAGTAAAATATTTTCTAACTTATAAATTATTTGACAATGAAAAAAATATTCTTGTTCTTATTGATTTTAATATCTTTAATTTCGGTGGTTTCGGTGAAAGCTCAACCTCCATTACCATATCCATATAATCAAACGAGAGAAATACCTATGATACGTACCCAGGATTTGGGTCCATATGGATACCAGCAACTGATTAACCAAACCAAAAGTTATGGAGAAAGAATTTCTCCAAATACTTGGAGAGTTATAACTGTAGAAAAAATGAGATTATTAAATATAAGTTTGAATGTAACTTTATATGGTTATTTACAACAAACCAACTATGGGACCATTTGCTGGTCTGAAATATATTCAAATAATATTTGGATAGGTAGAATCTATATAAGAGGTAGATTCGTAGAGTCTCACACTTACAGATCTGCCATAAATATAGCATTGAGAAGATACTAAAATTAAAAAGATATGCCTCACAGCATGTCTTTTTTTATTTTATTTTTTAAAATTAGACAAATCTCTCTAAAAATTCTTCCACATTTACAATTTCACTTTCATTTTCATTTCTTTTTTTTATTTCTATTCCACCATTTATTAGAGACTTTTCTGAAATAAGTATTCTTGTTGGTATTCCAATTAGATCAGCATCAGAAAATTTCTCCCCTGCACTTTTTTCTTCTCTATCATCAAAAAGTATTTCTATTCCTTTTGCTTGCAGTTTTTTATAAATATCTTTTGCTACTTTAAAAGATTCATCATTTTCATTTTTAAATAATGCAATTAAATGTATTTTAAATGGAGAAATACTTTCTGGCCAAACTATACCTTTCTCATCAGATAATACTTCTACCACTGTACCCATAAGTCTTGTAATACCTATTCCATAGCTTCCCATAAATACTTTTTCTTCCTCACCTTCATTATTTTTATAAGTTAAATCTATTGGATCAGAAAATTTATATGCAAGAGAAAATATATTTCCAACTTCTATGGCTTTTTTCTCTATAAGATTTTCTCTATCAAGCTCTAAATCCTCTAGCACTTCATCTGTTAATACTTCTTTATTTACTGCAATCTTTTTTTCTTCGTCTACATAAATAGTATCTTCTCCTGCATCTGAAAGAGTTTGAAATTCATGAGAAAATTTTGAAAAAGTTCCTCCTGCTGCAAAAGTAAAATATGTTTTTTCTCCTAAGCCAACTCTATCAAAAACTTTTCTATAGGCTTCTTCTGCTTTTTCGTAAAATTTATCATGCTCTTCTTTATTTTTTGAAAATGAATAAAGCGCTTTCCAGTAAAATTCTCGGCCGCGCATTAGACCAGATTTGCTTCTTGCTTCATTTCTAAAAATAGTTTTAAAGTCATACGGATAAATTGGTAAATCTTTATATGAAGAAATATAATGCTTCATAATATTTGCATACGCTTCTTCATTAGTAAATGAAAGTCCGACTTCTGTGCCATTTTTTAAATTTGTTTTAAACCAATTATCAACTACTTCATCGCTCCAACGATTTGTCTTTTCCCAGACTTCTTTTGTTTGTATTGCTGTTGTCTTCATTTCTATTCCACCAATCGCATTCATTTCTTCCCGTATAATATTTTCAATCTTTTGCACTACGCGAAGACCAAGAGGAAGAAGAGTGTAGACTCCTGCCATTTCTTTAAACACATATCCGGCTTGAATTAAAAGCTTTGCATTATTACTAGTCTCATCAGCTGGAACTTCTTTTTTGGTTTTAGTGAAAAGTTTTGATTGAAGCATATATTTAGTCTTGTTATATAAAGGTATTTTAGCATAGTAAAAGAAATCAAAAAATACTTGACAAATATAGATTTTATGTGATATAATGAAATAAGATATAAAGGCGGTTTATTTTTTAAAATAATTTCATCACATCCTTCACTGTTACAAATATCATAAGTAGTATAAGAAGTAGAAATCCGGCGCCATTTAAAATGTTTTGCCATTTTTCAGAAATCTTTCTGCCTGTTATCCACTCAATTAAAACAAATAATATCCTTCCTCCATCAAGAGCTGGAAATGGAAGTATATTAAATACAGCAAGTGAAATAGAAAGTACAGCGGTGAACAAAAGTAAATAATTGAATCCCATTTCTCTCACATTTCCAACTTCTTTTACCATACCAATAGGGCCTGCCACACCTTCTGAAAGGTTGCCTGTTGTGAATAATTTTACAAATAAATCTTTAAAACCTATAAGTGTTAATCTTGTATATTCTATAGTTTTTTCATATCCTAATTTTACAGCTTCAGTAAATTTTAAATTAATGGTAGCTACTTTTCCAAGTGAAATACCAATCATTTTTTTATCTTTATTATCACTATTAGCTAAATTATAAACACCTGCTACTGTAGCTGAAGCCGTGTCACCTTTTAAATTTTTATAAACAAAAGTAATAGAATCATTAAATTTATTTTCATTACTATTTAAAGCTTTAGAGATTTCAGAAACTATTTCATCACCTTCTTTTTTTAAATCTAAAGATTTTTTAGAGAAAACTTCCCCTGATAGATTTTCTTGATTTAAATATATTTTTTCTATTTCATAACCAGCCTTTATACCAGCAAGAGCGGCAGGAGAATTTTCTAATACATTTACTATTATAACTCTTTCATTTTTAATTCTATTTTCTTTTAAAAATGTCTGATATTCATTACTATTTTTATCAGCTACAAATGTAGTACTAATATATGTAGAAGCTGTGATCAAAATATAAGCTAAAAGTATATTCATAATAACTCCGGCAGCTAAAATAAATATTTTTATAAGTGGATGTTTGTGAGCAAAATTTCTTTTATCTTTTATTTTTTCAGAACCATCTTGATTATTTTTATCTTCTCCATTTTCACCATGAATTTTAACATAACCACCTATTGGTAATGCATTAAAGGCATATAAGGTCTCACCTTTTTTTACAGAAAATAATCTTGGTGGAAATCCAAAAGCAAATTCATCTACACGTACTTTGGCTGATTTAGCTGCAAAAAAGTGTCCCGCTTCGTGAATGATAACTAAAGCGAGCAGGATTATTATAAAAATTAATATTGTCATATAAAATAAATTTTAACACAAGAAAAGAATATTTATTCTCCTAATACATCTTTTTCTTTTTTGTTATACATTTCTTCAAGGTCACGATTTGCCTCATTTACCAAAGATTGTAATTCTTCCAGATACCTTGCTTCTTCATCTTTCCCAAATTCTCCTTCTTTGGCAGCTTTTTCTATTTCTTTTTTTAATTCTTCTCTTATGCTTCTAATTTTTATCCTAGCTTCTTCTAATCTTTCTTTGATAACTTTCACCATTCTCTGTCTACCTTCAGTTGTTGGTTTTGGGAAAAATACACGAATACCTTCACTGTCTGGAGAAGTTGAAAGACCAAGGTCTGCTTCATTTATAGCTTTTTCAATTTCTTTTAAAAGACCTTTATCATATGGCATAACTAAAAGATTAGCAGAACTCTCTACTGATACAGAAGCTAGGTGTGGAATATTCATCTTTGAACCATACGCATCAACTGATACTAAGTCTAAAACTTGTGGAGTAGCTGCTCCTGTTTGTATAGATTTATATTCACCTGCTAAATGATTATTTATTTTTTCTTTTTCTACTTTAAATTTTGTAAAGTTGTAAGACATATTTTTGTTTTTCAAATTATATTATTTATTTAAATTATTGGCAACTTCAAAGATAAATACTCGAGCAAAACCTTTCCACTACTAGAATTATTTTTTGCATATCTTATAGAGTCTAATATATCTTCTAAATATTCCAAATATTCCTTACTTCTTTCTTTATTATTAGAAATAATCTCTTCATATTTTTCAAAAACTATATCATGCAATTTTATTAAAAATTTTTCTAGCACCTCTCTATCATTTCTTTCTTTGTCTTCATTTAAAAGAGCATATTCGTCTTTTTTACTTAATAAATCTTTAATCTCTTTTAGATTCATTCTATTTATATTTTTAGTTTTTAAAAATAAATTAACTGATTCTCTTAAAAAGTTTTCATCTTTATTATTTTCTAACTTTTCTTCAGAAACATTTAATTTATAAAGTCTTGAATATATAGTTGGTAAAATATTTGCTCCTTTATGTATTATTAAAATAATTTTTATATTATTTTCTGCTTCTTCTATAAATTTCAAAAGAGCATTTTGTGCTTCTAGATTTATAGAATAAAATGATAAAAGAATGAAATGTTTATTCAAAAATTTATTTTTTTTATATTTTAAAATCTCCTTGGCTTTTTTAATATCAAAAACTTTGAGATTTAAAAAGATGCTTTCATTAGTATTGTATTTATCTTTAATTTTATTTTGAAAAAAATTAAAAACTTCTTCTCTATTAACACTTTCTACAATGAAAGCATGATGTGAAGAATTTGAAAATTCTTGAAAAGTTTTTAATAAATTAATAGAAAAATCATTATCTTTTTCAATCATATTTATATATAATTAGAATTATCTTTTTGCTAAAATAGATTTTTTATATACATCAAGATGTGCTAAAGCAAGCCCTGTTCCTTTTGATACACAATATAGTGGGTCATTGGCGAGCTCTGCTTTTACTCCTGTTCTTCTTTCTACTAAAATAGGAAAATATCTAAGAAGTGCAGACCCTCCTGTTAATATAATACCATTATCTATAATATCTCTAGCGAGTTCAGGTGGTGTCTCTTGTAAAACATTTTTTATAGCTAAAATTATCTGTTTTAATTCTTTATCTATTGCTTTAGTTATTTCATTTGTTTTTATATCTAGCATTTTAGGAAGCCCTGTATTAAGATCTCTTCCTTTTACAGACATAATTATTTCTTCTTCCAACGGAAGAGCTGAGCCTATTCCTATTTTTAACTCTTCAGCTGTTAATTCTCCTATGATTAAATTATGACTTTTTTTAATATGTTCCACAATAGACTTATTCATTTTGTTTCCTGCAAATTTAACAGACTTAGAACAAACAATACCTCCAAGTGAAATCACAGCAACATCTGTTACACCTCCACCTATATCAACAATAATTCTGCCACTGGCTTCATGAATAGGTATGCCAGCACCTATTGCGGCAAGAACAGGCTCCTTTACAATATATGCATTTTTTGCCCCAGCTTTTATTGCCACCTCAATAACACTTCTTCTTTCTGTACTAGTAATTCCACTTGGTACTGATATCATAATTTCTGGCTTTAATAAATTAAATTTTGGTAAAGCTTTATTTATATAATATTTAAGCATTGTTTCAGTGATCTTATAATTTGCTATAGTACCATCCTTTATTGGAGTATAAGCGACGATAACCTCAGGAGTTTTTCCTATCATTTCTTTAGCTTTATTTCCTATTGCTAAAATTTTGCCTTCATCTTTAGAGACTGCAACAACTGATGGCTCATTCAAAACTATACCCTTTTCTGGTACATAAATTAAAGTGTTTGTAGTTCCTAAATCTATACCTAATTTTTTAACAAAAAATGCCATAAATAAGTAATTCTTTTTTATAATTTATCACATAAATGGAAAGTTGACAAAATTAAAATATTTGATAAAAATTATTATCTATAAGTTCTTTTTGATTTTGATATAATAAGTATATGTATATTTTTAAAATAATACCAATTGTGAAAGGTTTGTCAGAAAATTATTTTACTTATTTTTATAATGAAAAAATTTTATTAGGAGCTCTTGTAGAAATAAAAATTAGAAATAGAAAAATTTTGGGAATTGTTATTTCAAATGAGGAGTTGAAAGACAAAAAACTTGATATAAAATCTTCAAAATTTATTATTAAAAAAATAGAAAAAGTTTTAATTGATAATTTTTTAAGTGAAGAAATTTTTAAAAGTATTTCTGAATCTGCAACACTTCTTGGAGTAAAAGAAAGTGAAATATTAGAAAATTATTTACCTGAATTCCTTTTTGAAAATATTGATATTTTAAATAAAAAAGATAATAAAAAAGATGGAAAAAAATATATTGAAGAAATATATTTAAAAAATTTTGAAGAAAGAAATAAAAAATATTTTGAAAAAATAAAAGAAAATCAAAAGAAAAAGAAGTCAGCTATAATATTTTTCCCAACTATTAATGATTTAGAAGTAACTAAAAAATATATAGAAAACTTATTTGACTCTCAAAATATTTTAAGTTTTTATTCTGGACAAACGAAAAAGATACTAAATGAAAATCTAAAAAAAATAATAGAAAGAAAATTTTTCTTAATCCTTTCGACTCCTTCAATATTTCCTATTCTTTTAAAAGATAAAATAAATTTAGAAACTATAATTTTAGAAAAAGAAAATTCTTTTAATTACTTTACTCATACGAAAAAGAAGCAAATTGATGCAAGAGAAATTATTAAAAAATTAGCAAATGATTTAAATATAAATTTGATTTTAGGTGGAAATATTCTTTCACTTGAAACTTTTAAAAAAGTAATTAAGTCTGAAAGAGATGAAAAAACAAGCGAGCTTAAAAGAAAATTTGAAGAAAACACTTTTCCAGACTTTCATGCAGCAGGGTATGAAGAAAAAAATATTTCCTCTAAATTTTTATATTCAAAATATCAGAATAATTTTGAAATAATTTCTCTTGCAAAATATAAACTAGAAAAAGAAGCCATAGAAAATCACACAAAAAAAATAAAAGAAAAAAATGATAAGAATATAGAAAAATATAGTCCTGTATATTTTAGTAATGAATTAATAGAAAAATTAGAAAAAATAAAATCAAATAAGGAAAAAGCATTCCTATATGCAAAAAGAAAAGGTCTCTACACTGAGACAATTTGTGCTGATTGTAATACTATTTTTAAATGTGAAAAATGTGATAAGCCATATATACTTTTTAAAAAAGAAAGTCTAAATAATTATAATACAAATAATGCAGAAAGGGTATATATGTGTAATGGTTGCAAAGAAAAGATAGAACTTAAAAAAAGTATTAATTTAACTTGCAAAAATTGTGCTAGCTGGCGAATGAATACTCTTGGAGTAGGAGTAGGAGGGATAGAAGAAAATTTAAAAGAAATAGGATTTAAAACATTTTTAATAGATAGTAATAATATAAAAACGAAAAAAGATATAAATGGAATTTTAAAATCTTGGCAAAAAGAAAAAGATGCCAGTATCTTAATTGGGACAGATTTGGCACTAAACTTTTTAAACAAAGATTTTGAATGTAATCTTGGGGCTGTTATTTCTCTTGATTCACTTTTCTCTATACCAGAAATAAATATTGACGAAAAGATTTTTAATATTTGTTTAGAAATGAAAGAAAGAATAAATACTAAGAAAAAAATGAAGGAGAAAATAATTATTCAGACTCGCCTTCCAGATCAAAATGTGTGGGACTATATAAAAAAAGAAAATATTTTAGAGTTTTTAGAAGAAGAAATTAAAACTCGTAAACTGCTTTCACTTCCTCCATTTTCAAATATTTTAAAATGGCAAATAAATAAAAAAGATATTAGAATGAAAATAGAAATAGAAAAGATATTAAAAAAAATATTTAAAGAAGAAAGCTTACCATTCGAAGTTTTAGCGAAGAATAGAGAAAATATTAATTATAAAATAGATAAAAAAACAGGAAATCATATTGCAAATATGATAATTAAGAAAGAATTTTGGCAAAAAGAAAAAGATGGAAAAATAATTCCATCTTCATTTGCAAAAAAAGTTACTACATTACTGTCTGATTTTAAACTAGAAATAAACCCGCCAAATATTTACTAGTTTTTAAATATAAAATGTTGTGTTAAAATACCCTTATAAAACAAGCTTAAATATATGGTCAAAATAGTACAAATTGACTGGAAAAAAGAAGATAGGGAACAAAGGATGGATGAAAGTAGTATCTTAAGACAAGAAGCTAAAGTTGTTAAGAAAGAAGAATTTGGAACAGTAGAGTTGCGTAAAATCCTTGATGATATGAAGACTGCGATGGATAGAGAGAGTGACGGGGTTGCTATTGCAGCTCCACAAATTGGCATAGGAAAAAGAATTTTTGTAATAAAAGAAGATGCTTATAAAATAAAAGGAGAAACTGCAAAATGGAAGCCTCTTATTTTTATAAACCCAAAAATAGTAAAAGTCAGCAAAAAAATGATAGAGGCGGACGAAGGGTGTTTATCGGTTCGCCCACTTTATGGGACTACACTTCGTCATACTAATGTCACAATAGAAGCATATGACTTTAATGGTACAAAATTTACTTATGGAGCAAGCTCTCTTATTGCTCATATCTTTCAACATGAGTGTGACCATTTAGATGGAATACTTTTTATAGATCATGCAAAAAATATTCAAGAAATAGATTTGGAAAAAGAAAAAGTTAAATAATTATGGAAAATGAAAATATAAAATACATTTTTTGGGGTTCTGGACCACTTGCAGAAAGTGCTCTTTATACTCTTTATAAGAATAACTTAATACCATCTTTAGTTATAACTACTCCCAACAAAAAAAGTGGAAGAAAAATGGAATTACAGAAAAATATAATTGCTTCTTGGTGTGAATCAAAAAATATAAAATATTGGCAGCCAGAAAGCTTAAAAAATTTAGATATAAAATCTTCCCCTCTTAATGAACACGAGTTTGATGTAGCAATAGTGGCGAGCTATCCAAAAATTTTAAGAAAAGAAATATTAAATCTACCCAAATATGGATCCTTAAATATTCATCCGTCAAAATTACCAAAATACAGAGGACCTTCCCCAATTCAAACTGCTCTATTAAATGGAGAAACTTCTACTGCTGTAAGCATTATAAAATTAGATGAAGATATAGATCATGGACCTATATTAATACAAAAAGAAATAGATATTTTGAATGAATATACAAATGAAACTCTTGAAAGAGTTTGCGGAACAATTGGTGGAGATTTAATATTACAAATTCTCTCACATTATATTGATAGTACACTAAAATTAATTGAGCAAGATCACATTAAAGCTACATTTACAAAAAAATTTAATAAATCTGAAGGAGAAATATCTTTAAATGATAATGCTATTATTATTCAAAATAAATTTAAAGCATTTACTCCACATATTCCTCTTTTCTTTTTTATAAATCACAATAATAAAAGTATTAGAATAAAAATTTCTAAAATAAATTTAGATAAAAATTTTGCAAAAAATAAAATAGCAAAAGAAATAATAGAAAAAGTTATTCCAGAAGGAAAAGGAGAAATGAATTTTAAAGATTTCTCTAGAGGATATATTAAAAATTAAGAAAAATTAACATTAATTTTGTAAATATTCTTTAAATATTATATTATTTTTAAGTATAAAATTATAAAAAATGAAAAAAAAGAAAAAGAAATAGAGCTACCTAAATGGGTAGTATTATTGCTAGCATTATTATTACTATTAATAGCTTGGCAATAAAAGAACCGCAATAAAATATATGCGGTTTTTATTTTTACTTCATGTCTATAGAATTTATTACTATCTGAGAAATTGGCCTGTCATTTATATCTGTTTTCACATCTTGTATTTTCATAGCTATATCAATTCCAGAAATAACTTTTCCAAATACTGTATAATTTGGTGGTAGTGGAGTGTTGCTTGTCATTATAAAGAATTGAGATCCATTTGTATTTGGTCCAGAATTAGCCATTGCTACAGTCCCTATCTCATATTTCTCATTACCTGTAAGCTCATCTTCAAATTTATATCCTGGCCCACCAGTACCCCAAAGATTTTGTTGTGTATCATCTTTTGAGAGCGGGTCTCCTGTCTGAATCATAAAATCTTTTATCACTCTATGAAATTTTACCCCGTTATAAAAACCTTCTTTCACTAATTTTATAAAATTATTAGTTGTGAGTGGTTTATCTTTTGATAATTCAAAAGATATATCTCCAAAATTAGTGTGCAATACTGCAATATTATTTTCCTTATTTAAATTATTATCCATATCTTTTTTATCATTATTATTTTCTATAATACTATTATTAATATAATTTTCTAATCTATTTTTATCTTTATCCTTATTATTTTTAGGAATAATTAAAATTATAATAATTATTAATAAAATAACTCCTAATATTTTTAGAATATTTTTATTCATATATTATTTATTTTCCTCTTTTTAATAAATTTTTAAATTTAACAGCAAGTTTGTGAGAGATGCTTCTTTTTTTTGTTTTTGTATTTAATACTAGCTCTGATAATTTATCTTTCAATCCATCTATTGCGGCATATAAATTATCTTTAATCTCTTCAGCAAAAATATTTTTTTGAAATCCTTGAGCTCTTGCAGAAGCTTTATACATATCACCACTTGAATGATGATTATTAGTTTTAGAAAGTTCTACTTCTATCAAAATAGATGTGTCTTGTTTTTCTTTAATAAATTTTTCTAAAGCTTCTTTTACTTTTTTATCAGCATAATTCTCTATAGCTTCTGTTAATTCAATATCTACAGCTTTTATTTTTATATTCATATATATATATACTTTAATATTGTTTAAATAATTAATAAATTTGCTAAATTATTTTCCTTGCACTCTTATATTATAACTCATAATATTTTAATAAGAAAAGAAAATAAATAAAAAATATATTATTAAAAAAATTTACAAAATACCTTTATTTTACAAACTAAAATCCTCTGTCGTGGGAGACGCAGAGGATTTTAGTTTTAGAAAAATTAAAGAATTATTTCTTTTTTTTCTTTGCTGCTTTTTTTGCAACTTTTTTCTTAGCTACTTTCTTAGCTACTTTTTTAGCTGCTTTTTTCTTTGCTGCCATAATTTTATTTTTAAAAGTATTGAATACTTGAGAGTGCGCTTTTAATTTTGACCTTGGACCGCGGGTCTGCCTCTCTAATATAATTATCTCATTACAAAAAAAAATCTACAATACTTTTATAAAAAATTTTTGTGGATAACTAATTTATTTTTTACAAAAAATATTTTTATAAAAAATTTTTAAAATTATTTTTTGTTTTTATAAAAATAAAAATATATTTTAAAATTACAAATCGTTTAAAAATTTTTTATTAGAATAAATCTTTTCTTTAATCTTAAAAGTATTACCATGTTCTAATAAACCAATATACGAAGTAACTGAATTTTCTTTATAACTATTTTCATTTAATCTTTTAAACATCCTTCTTTTAGTTGCTGTCCTTAGAATTCTATATTTTGGAAAATGGATAAACCCTAAAAAATCTATACCAGAATAAATAGTTTTAATAAAAACTTTATCTTTATGTAAGCTTAATTTTAGGTTTATTTCTAAATATTTTCTTATATTATCTAAAATATCTTCTAAATACTTTTTATCTTTAGAAATAAAAACAAAATCATCAGCATAACGAATATAGTATTTCACTTTTAAAGTATGCTTTATATATTGATCAAATTTATTCATATAAATATTAACTAAAAGCTGACTAGTTAGATTGCCAAGCGGTAGCCCTTTTCCTAAACTATTTTCTGTGTGAAAACTATTTAAAATATTTTTTAAAAGAAAAACTATATCCTTATCCAATATCGCTTTATCTAATATTTGAAGCATAGTCTCTTGATCAATACTTGCAAAAAATTTTCGTATGTCACACTTTAATACGAAACATTGTATTGTATAATTTTTACTTTCTTTTCTTGTAAAACTTATAAATCTGTCTAATGCCTTATGTGTACCTTTATTATTTCTACAAGAAAAAGAATCAGCAATAAAAGTTGTATCAAAAAATGGATAGAGTTGCCTATATATAGCATGATGTAAAACCCTATCTCTTACTCGTGCTTTATGTATATCTCTAGACTTCGGGTCATTTATTTTAAAATTTATATATTTATTATGAGTGTAAGTTTTACTTTTTAGATCATTATGGAGATTTATAAGATTTGTCATTAAATTAAATTCAAACTCTATTACATCTTTCTTTTTATTTTTACCAATCCGAAACTCTTTATAAGCAGAAAGTAAATTCTCAATAGAAATAATATTTTTATAGCTTGTAGTATAATATTTCATAAACATGAATAATCTTATTAACATTACCCCCCCCCCACGGAAATTTCAGGAAAAATTTTTACCGATTTTGCAAAAGGTAAAAAGTGTCTATGTGTTTTGGTATAGTATTTATCATACAATACCAAAGACCCATCGTTATACTCTCGCAATAAAAATTGATAATTTATTTATAGAAATAATAGAAATGATTTCTAGTGCTAGCTTTGTAAAGAAAGAAGAGAAAACTCCATATTTGCGTACAGCAATTAGAAAACTTGATACTTTAAAAATACTTTTACTTGTGCTTTGGGAAACAAGATCCGTGGATACAAAAAAGTATGAGTTAATATCTTTACCACTTGATGAAATAGGTAGAATGTTAGGAGGATGGCTTGGACAGACAGAAAAATAGAGATACAAATTGTATCTCTATTTTTATTCTTAAATGAAATACTTGCAGAAAAGCAAACCCACCGTTGTCATTCCAGTTATCGCTCGGGTTGTCCCAATTGGTATTCACCCAAGACTTGTCGTCGTTACGGTTCAAATCTAGCACATTAGAGTTGCCATCGGAATTTGTTTATATAAACTTCCATTACACCATCCATTAAAAATATTTTGGATTGAATTTTATTTAGTATTTAAATACTTTATTTATATAAACCAAGTAACTTCATAATATTGAAGTGTCTACATGTATTACTCTTTTATAAAACTTGATTTATAAAATTCCGAACACATGGATACTGATTTCGGTATCAAGAAACCATAGTCACTTAAATTATTTACCTACTTTCTAAAATATTATATAACAAAAAATCCTTCGCTAACTCGAAGGATTTTGACTAAGGTCTAAGGATATAAAAAATCAATTTTTCAAATCCTAAACACTAACTTGCAGAAAAGCAAACCCACCGTTGTCAAACCAGTAATCGCTCGGGTTGTCCCAATCGGTAAGCACCCAAGACTTGTCGTCGTGACGGCTCAAAACTAGCACATCAGAGTCGCCATCGGAATCAATAATTGGCTTGGAAAGAGTGCCAATATATACCAAATCCATTTTTTCCAAATCTTTATTGGAATACTTTAAGCGGAGCATTAAAGAAAGTTCTGCTTTTAATTCTGAAACCGCTTTCTCTCCAAATTTTTGAGAGCCTAGGGCTTTTAAATTTGAAGTTGTACGCTCAGAATCTTTTTGAATCTGCTTTCCTCTGATAACTACCACATGTAATTTTGTGCCGGCAGGATAACGATGATTTTCATCAAAATCTGGTTTTGATAAAACATCTTTAGTCCAGTCACTTAATTTGTGACCTCCCTTAATCAGTTCTGCTTCCCATTCTTTTGCGGTCCAGCCTGGAGCAACGAGTTCACCAAAATCGATGTATCCGTCTTTTTCAGACCAGGGCTTTGATGCAACAGAAAAAGTTATTTCGTTACATAAAACTTTTTCTACAACATCTTCATAACCACTTTGTTCAGCGAGCTTTTTTACAAAAGCATTAAGTTGTCCTTGTGTGTAATCAGCTGTGAAAAAATCCTTTTTCATTTTAAAATAGATTTAAATTTTTCTCTACTCCGAGAAGGAACTAGGACCAATATTAGTCATAGCTACAAAATCTCAAAGATATTTTAAGGTTTTGTAGCTATGACTAAATCTTTTATTTTTCTACAAGTTTATTTTCAAAGTGCATATCTTATTAGAGTATAGCATAATGAGTTTTATTTGTCAAGTGGTGAGGGAGTTTAAAATTATAGAGTGAAATTGCCCCGCGCCGAAGGCGCGGGGCAATTGTTAATTTTTATATTGACAGGAAATACTAGTCTGATATACTATAAATATGTCTGTGAGCGTAAGCTCCTTGTCGGCTAAGGATTACCTAAGCTGAAGCCAGACATAATAAAAATAGCAATCGCAAGATTGCTATTTTTATTATATTAAATTAGTTTTCATCTATACCATTTTCAAATAATTTTTGCCTGTTAAATTTCTTATGTGGCATAACACTCCAAAAATGATAATTTCCATCACCTACACGTCTTATAATAACTACTATCTTTTTATCTTTATTTTCTCCAAAAATAGAATGAAAGCCAAAATACTCAACTTGTTTAGTTTTAAATAGTCCATCTTTACTTTTATTTCCAAATTTTTCTATATGTTTTCTGTATTCTTGCAAAGTACCTGTTCTCTTAATTACTTGTAAAGCTTTTGGCAGAAGTGATAATTTTAAAATTTGTTCATCAATATTTCTAGCTTCTCTATTTCTTTTATTCTGTAAATGATTAAAACCATCAGAATTTAATATAATATCAGTAGAAAAATATGGACAATGAATTTTATTTTGAGATTTATATATTTCTCTTGCCTTTTGTAGTATAGATAAAAAATCTTTTTGCATTAGTTGATTATATCATTAACAATATTATCTTTTGTAAAAAGTTATAGTCTGATACGCTACTAATAATGTGAGGCGGTAGCCCTGTTTGGCTTACAAGCTGAGGACATTATAAAACAGTCCGTTTAGGACTGTTTTATTTTATTAAATATCTATTTCTTTTTTTTACTTCATCACTATAAAGATGCTTCTCGGCTCCACACATACAATGTCCTTTTAAAAATTCTACGAAATACTCTTCTCCATAATCATAACAAATCTCTTCCCCTTCTTTAATATTTTTTATAGCTTTTATAAACACTCTTTTCTTTTTAACGTCACTTTCAGAATTTGGATCACATGAATGATTGCAATATCTCGCTATATTCCATCTTGGAGACCCGTCTATATTATGATTTTTAGAAACAGAAAAAATATATCTACTGTCCGGTATTTTATCTGTCTCTGCATCTGTCATAATATTACCAATATATTCTATTATGAGTTCACCTTTTTTAATATCTTCTCCAGCAAAAAGTCCAAGTCCATTTATCCCCTTTTTTACTTTTACTTTTTTAAAATGATGTTCTGGAAGGAAATACTTTTCAGCAGCATTCTTTTTAGAAATTGTCTTATTATTTTCTTTAACTAATTTATCACTTAAAACTTTTGCAAGTGGTGATACTTTTTTTAAAATCTTATCTTGTTTTTTCATAATTATTTTTAATATTCATAGATTTTATCATAAAATAAAAGTATGCTAATATAGAATTATTAAGATTCATAATATTTACAATATTAAAAATATAAATATGAAAATATTGCCCGAAAAATTTTTAAATGGCTATAATAGTAAGAATATAGAAAGTGAAATATATAAAGATTGGGAGAATTCTGGATATTTTAATCCTGATAATTTAAAAAATATTAAAAAAGATAAGAATGGAAAAGAAAAAACTTTCTCTATAATACTTCCTCCACCAAATGTAACAGGAACACTTCATACAGGACACTCTTTAATGCTATCTATTCAAGATACTATTGTTAGATATTATAGAATGAATGGATATAGAACTCTTTGGCTTCCAGGAACAGATCATGCAGCCATAGCAACCCAATCAGTAGTAGAGAAAAAAATATTAAAAGAAGAAGGAAAAAATAGATACGATATAGGAAGAGAAGAAATCCTAAAAAGAATAAATGCTTTTGCAAAAGAATCACAAAATACAATACTTACTCAATTTAAATCTATGGGAGCATCTTTAGATTGGTCAAGGCTTGCTTTTACTCTTGATGAAAAAAGAAATTATGCAGTAAATACTATGTTTCAGAAAATGTATAATGATGGACTTATATATCAAGGTAATAGGATAGTGAATTGGGATCCAAAAGGTCAAACAGTAATCTCTGATGATGAAATAGTATATGAAGAAAGAAAAGCAATACTATACACTTTCAAATATAATAAAGACTTCCCTATCGCTATATCAACTACTAGGCCTGAAACAAAAATTGGTGATACTGCTGTAGCAGTTAATCCAGATGATGAGCGATACAAAGAATATATTGGAAAAACTTTTGAATTAGAATTTTGTGGAGTGTCTCTTAAAATAAGAATAATAGCAGATAAAGAAGTAGATAAAAATTTTGGTACTGGAGCGCTCGGCGTAACCCCTGCTCATTCTCAAATAGATTCTGATATTGCAGAAAGACATAATCTTCCAAAGAAACAAATCATAAACGAATATGCAAAAATAATAAATACTAACACAGAACTTGATGGTAAAAAAGTATTGGAAGCAAGAGAAATAATTGTTAATTATTTAAAAGAAAATAATTTAATCATTAAAGAAGAAGAAATTTCTCAAAATGTTTCTACGGCTGAAAGAACTGGTGGTATTATCGAGCCTCTTCCAAAATTACAATGGTTTATCGCAGTAAATAAAGAATTCAATCATTTTGATAAAATTACAACTCTAAAAAAATTAATGCTTTCTGCGATAGAAGAAAAAGGATTAGAAATAATTCCTGAAAGATTTCAAAAAGTATATTTTCATTGGATAAATAATCTTCGTGATTGGTGTATAAGTAGACAAATATGGTATGGACATAGAATACCTGTTTGGTATAACGAATCTGGAGAAATAAAAACAATTGGTTTTAGTGAAGATGATACTTTAAAACAAGATGAAGATACTCTTGATACTTGGTTTTCAAGTGGTATTTGGACATTTTCGACTCTTGGATGGCCAGAAGAAACAAAAGATTTAGAAATCTATCATCCTACAAATCTTATTGAAACAGGTCATGATATTCTTTTCTTTTGGGTTGCAAGAATGGTAATGATGAGTACTTATGCATTAGACCAGATACCATTTAAAAATGTATATCTACATGGACTTGTTCGAGATAAAGATGGTAGAAAAATGAGTAAATCTTTAAATAATGCATTTGACCCTAGAGATTTAATAGAAAAATATGGAGCAGATGCACTTCGTATGGCTCAGATTACTGGTAATGGTCCAGGAAATGATTTGAAGCTTGGAGAAGATAAAATTAAAGCTTATAAAAACTTTGCAAATAAAATTTGGAATGCAACAAGATTTGTGCTTGAAAAAACAAGAGATTATAAAAATGGAGAGAATTATAATGAATATATAACTTTTGAAACAGATAAGATTATTTTAAATAAAACTATAGAAAATATAAAAGATATAAAAGAAGATATTGAAAATTATAAATTACATATTGCTAGTGAAAAAATATATGCATATTTTTGGCATGAATTTTGTGATAAAGATATAGAGAATTTAAAAGTAAGAATAATAAATAATGATAATAAAATTTCAGCACAAGCAACTTTATTAAAAGTTTTAAGAGAATTAATAATAACACTACATCCTTTTATGCCATTTATTACAGAAGAGATTTGGAAAGATATTAAAAATGAAAATGATGATTTATTATTAACTACTAATTGGGTTGATTAATCATTCAAAGATTGTGGATAACTAATAGATATTTTATTATAACTATATAAAATAATATTGTATAATATTAATAACATTAAGAATGTTTTATTTTAGAATTAAAAAAACGAATTAAAAAATATGTCAAAAGATAAAAGATCATTTTTTGAAAGACTAGCTGGATCAGTAATGGTGGAAGATACTGATTTAGATGAAGAAGAAGATTTTGAAGATGAAGAAGAAGAGAGAAATAATAAAAAAATTTCTACAGGCGAAAGAAATACTTCACTTTCCCATTCTGAAGAAGATTTTGAAGAAGATGGAGAATTGTCTGTTGATGTTTATCAAACTCCAAATGAAATTATTATTGAAGCAATGCTTGCAGGAGTAAAGCCTGAAGACCTTCAAATATCTATTACTCGTGATATGGTGACTATTAAAGGTAGAAGAGACGGAAATACTCAAATATCTGAAGATGATTACTTTTATAGAGAGCTTTACTGGGGATCTTTTTCAAGGAGTATATTACTTCCTCATGAAATAGAAATAGAATCTGTAGAAGCTGTAGAAAAGCATGGCTTACTTATAATAAGACTTCCAAAAATAGATAAAGCAAGACAAGCAAAAGTAAAAGTAAAAAGTATTTAAAAAATCCCGCACTCTGTGCGGGATTTAAATCTTTTATCTTATCAATTCTAACCCCTTAGGAGTTATAATAAAATCAACCTCAGAAAACCATTTAATGGTTTTATCGACCATTAATGCTAATTTCTGATTTATTGTGTCTATAAATAAGATTCTATAAAAATCAGTAGTAAGGTGATTCTGTATAAAATCTTGGTAACTGAGATTTTCCAAAATTTTTAAAAAATTAATCATTTTTATGAAAATTTAAATATAAAAAAGAAATATCTATATAATATTAACATATTTATATGAAATATGAAATATGCTATATTTTTAATATTGCTCTCGTAGTTAAATGGATATAACTCCTCCGTCCTAAGGAGGGTTTGCGGGTTCGATTCCTGCCGAGAGCAC
>JBDHUS010000005.1:0-38300 GCA_039809325.1 Minisyncoccia bacterium
GACATTCTCGTAATTAGAAATGCGGAGCGGATTTTTGGAACAAAAATCCGCGCTGTGTGTCCCGCTTCCGCCCTTTGCGGAAGCGACAAAATCCCAAAGTTCGCCCCAATTGCATGAAAGACCTTAAACCAAAATATTTTCTCTACGCTCGCAAGAGCACGGAGGATGAAGACCACCAAATCATGTCCATTGAGGCACAGCTTTTTGAGTTGCGAGAATATGCGCGTAGAGAAAATCTTGAAATTCTTGAGGAATTTCAAGAGTCGAAAAGCGCAAAAAAGCCAGGTAGAGAATTGTTCGGCGAGATGATGACGCGAATTGAGCAAGGCGAGGCAAACGGCATACTGGCGTGGCACCCTGACCGCCTTGCGAGAAATAGTGTGGACGGCGGGCGCGTCATCTATCTCGTTGATACCGAACAAATCTCCTTTTTGCGCTTTCCGACATTTTGGTTTGAGCCAACTCCGCAAGGGAAATTCATGTTGCAGGTGGCGTTCGGACAATCCAAGTATTACAGCGACAATCTCGTTGAAAATATCAATCGTGGTATCCGCCAAAAAGTCCGCCGAGGCGAGTGGCTAGTGCGCGCTCCCTTTGGCTATGTGAACAATCCGAAAACGAGAAATATTGAACCTCACCCGACTAAATCGCGTATCGTGATAAAAGCGTTTGAGGAATACGCCAAAGGGACGCACACCCTCGGCAGTATCGCCGACTTTTTGGCGGATCACGGCGTAACCACGAAAGGAACGCCACCTGCCAAAGCTTCCGTCGCAAAAATGCTCACCAGTCGCGTATATTTGGGCTTTACGCACCACAAAGGCGAATGGTACGACGGAAGCTTTGCGCCAATTATTTCTCCGACAATGTTTGAAGCAGTCCAAAAAATGCTTGCGAAAAAATCTCGCCCTCGCGTGCAAAAGCGACCAAATAATTTTCCATTTGCACGCTTCGCTCGGTGCGGGGAGTGCGGAAGTATGATTACGGCTCAATGTGCCACTAATCGCTTTGGCACTACCTACACCTACTATCGCTGTACCAAAAAGAAAGGTGTATGTCGTCAGCCGTATCTATCTTCTTCCGCACTCATTTCGCAAGCAAAAAATCTGCTTCAATCAGTGTCGTTCCCTCTTTCAGAAATTGAAAGCATGGAAAAGCAAATTGACTTATGGGAGAAAGAGTCAATTTCGGAAAGAGGAAGTGTTGCCCAAAACCTTAAAACTAAACTTTCCGAAACGAAGGAGAAGTTGGACAAGCTCGTTTCGCTCTATCTCGACGGCGACATTGAACGCGATATTTATTTGGAGCGAAAAGACCTTCTCCTTCGTCAAAAAGCGAAGTTTGAGGAAAGTTTTAAGGATTTTGGGCAACAGAGAAAAAATTGGGTCGAACCCTTGCGGAGTTTCGTTTTGTCTTTGAGAGAAGCCGTTATTTTGGAAAGAGGCGAAGATTATTTTGCATGGCGCGAGTTTTTCCAAAAAATCGGCTCGAACCCGATTCTCAAAGACAAAACGCTTTCATGCAATTGGGGGGAACTTTGGGAATTCACCGCTTCCGCCAAGGGCGGAAGCGAGATTGATAGTGCGATTTTGGCTTCCGCAAAATCGCTCCGCTTATTTAATTCCGAACAAGTTTCGTATGGTGGACCCTAGCGGATTCGAACCGCTCACCTCCGGAGTGCAAAACCGGCGCTCTACCAAATGAGCTAAGGGCCCAATTTATATAAAAATATTATAGCATAAAAAAAATTTTTTTGAAAATAATACTTTTTTGAGGTGCGAGCGGGATTCGAACCCGCGAATGGCGGTTTTGCAAACCGCAGCGTTAAGCCTCTTCGCCATCGCACCAATAAAATAATATTATCATAAAATATGTTATTATTAAAATATAATTATAAAAATATGAAATTTAATTTTTTTAATAGAATAAATAAAAATAAAGAAAATATAAAACCATTAAATAAAGATCAACTAAAAACTTTTTTTAACAAAAATCGTACAGAAGGTTTAAATTCTTCATTTGAAAAATTTAAAAATGAAATTTTAAAAGAAGAACAAGATAAATATAATATTGAAAATAAATATGAAGATAGTAGTAATTTTAAATCAGAATAAATATTTTTATTAAATTTTTAAAAGAATTAATTTTATGTTAAAATAGTTAAAATCAAAAGCTCGGGTGGTGGAATGGTATACACGAAAGACTTAAAATCTTTTGCCTCACGGCTTGCGGGTTCGAGTCCCGCCCCGAGCACATAATATATATTTATGAATGTTTTCCATTCAATAATTTTAGGAATAGTGGAAGGTATTACAGAATTTTTACCAATTTCTTCAACTGGACATATTGTATTAGCTTCTAATTTATTAAAAATTACGAATACAGAAACATTAAAAAGTTTTTCTATTATAATACAACTTGGTGCAATACTTTCTGTAGTAGTTTTATATTTTAAAGAATTATTTGATTTTGAAACTATTAAAAAATTATTCATAGCTTTTTTACCTACTGGTATTATAGGTTTAACAGTATATAAAATAATAAAAGAATATTTATTAGATAATATCTTTATTATTATTTTATCTTTATTTATAGGAGGAATAATGATGATATTACTTGAGAAAAGATATTTAAGAAAAAATAAATATTTTAGACCAGAATTTGATAATAAATTAAAAGAAGAAAATGATATTTCTTTAAAAATAAAAGAAATTAGCTATAAAAAAGCATTCTTTCTTGGTCTTTGGCAAAGTATAGCTGTAATACCTGGAATTTCAAGAAGTGGAGCTACTATTATTGGTGGGCTTTTAATGAATTTAAAAAGAGAAACTATTGTAAAATTTTCATTCCTTCTTGCTGTACCTACCATGTTTGCGGCTACCGGATATGATATCTTAAAAAATTACAAATCATTTTCAAGTTCTGATATATTAAATATATCTTTAGGATTTATTATTTCTTTTATATTTGCTTTGATTTTTATAAAATGGCTTTTAACTTATATACAAAAACATAATTTTATAATTTTTGGATGGTATAGAATAGTTATTTCTATAATTTTATTCATAGTCTTTTTTGTATTATAAAATAGAGAAAAATTTCATGCTATAATTTTATTAAGAAAAATTTAAGTGATAAATAATTTTTATGCATTTAAAATCAATAAGCATACAAGGCTTTAAAAGTTTTGCTAAAAAAGTAAATCTCGATCTCTCTACTCCTGTCACAGGAGTAGTTGGGCCAAATGGGTCTGGAAAAAGTAATGTGGCTGAGGCTATAAGATTTGTACTTGGTGAACAAAGTATGAAAGGTTTAAGATCTAAAAGTGGAAGTGATTTAATATTTAAAGGATCTACTAAGATTTCGCCTCTATCTAGGGGTAGTGTTTCTATACATTTAGATAATAGTAATAAAAAAATAAATGAAAAATTTATAAATAATAATGATCAAATTTCTAATACGCTTTCTAATTTTATAAATCTTGATGAAATTATTTTAACTAGAGAAATATACATGGATGGGTCTAGTGAATATTTAATAAATAGTACAAAAGTAAGATTAAAAGATGTTCAAGAATTACTCGCTATGTCAAATATTTCAGCTAGTGGGCATACTATAGTCAATCAAGGTGAAGCAGATAAGATACTTCTATCAAACAATAATGAGAAGCGAGAAATGATTGAAGATGCTTTAGGTCTTCGTATATATCATATAAGAATAAAAGATGGTGAGAAAAAATTAGAGAAAGTAAAAACTCATTTAAATGAAATAGAGTTAATAAGAAAAGAAAATATTCCACATCTTAATTATTTAAGAAAACAAGTAAAAGAATTAGAAAAAAGAGAAGAAGAAATTTCCTCTCTTTCTAACATGCTTAGAATTTATCTTTATAAAGAAAATATAGATATAGAAAATAAAAAAAAAGAAGTAGACAATGATGGTATTGAAAATAGAATTGTAACTTTAGAGGGAAATCTCCATACACTTTTAGAAGCAAAAAAAAATGAAGAAGAAAATAATAATGAAGAAAATAAAAATACTTCAAAAGACAAGTTAAAAGAAGAAATTTTTTCTATTTCTCAAAAAATTAATTCTTTAAATATAAAAAGAGAAAATATTTATAAAGAAATTTTAAATCTAGATGCTGAAATTAGATTTTTAATTAAAAAAGAGACTGAAAATCAAAATAAAAAAATACAAGAAGAAGCAAGAGAAAAAGTTGAAAAATATTTTATAAATAAAAATGAATTTCATAATTTTGAAGATTCTCGCATAAATCTCTGGAGAGAAATTTTTAACTTATCTAATACACAAAAATTTGAAGAGCTTCCAAGTTTTCTTCAAAAAGCAAATCAAGAAGAATTAAATTTCTTCATTAAAATTAAAAATATAAATCCACTAGAAAAAAATGAAATTCATAACATAGATGAAAAAGATTATAAAACAGAAATTGAAGATCTAAATAAAAATAAAGAAGAAAAAAAATCTTTATTACAAAATTTTGATAAAGAATTAGAAGAATTAAATTCTAATAAAAATAAATTAGAAGAAGAATTAAATAATTTAAAAATAGAAATTAAAGAAAAGTCTTTTAGACTTGATAATGATATTTTACAAACTAGATTAAGCCTTGAAAAACTATATTCTCAAAAAGAAACTATAAAGATGAAAGAAGAAAGCCTTAAAAATCAAGAAGAAAATTTTGAACATATCACTAAAGATATGATAATTATTCTTGGAACAAATACTTTTAAATATAGATCTTTTATAGAAAATGAAATGTCTGAATTAGAAAAGAATTTTTTTAATATGTCACAAAATGATTTATTAAGAAAAATTGAAAGAAGCAAAATAAAGATAGAAGAATCTGGAGTAACAAACCCAGGAGAGCTTATTGAGGAATTTAAATCTATTTCCGAAAGAGATGAATTTTTAAATAAAGAAATAATAGATTTAGAGAACTCTAGAAAAAATCTTGAAAATTTAATATTAAATCTTAAAAATACTTTATTATTTGATTTTAATAAAGGCCTAGATAAAATCAATTCAAATTTTAATAAATATTTTAGTGAAATATTTATAGGAGGTCGTGCATCTCTTTCTATTGAAAAAAAATCTGTAAATAAAGAAGAAGCTAGTGATGATATTGAAGAAGAAAAAGAAGCTGGTATTGAAATATCAGTAAACTTACCACAAAAAAAAGTAAAAGATTTGCAAATGTTATCTGGTGGCGAAAGAGCTTTAACTTCTATAGCCTTAATATTTGCTATGAGCTCTATTAATCATCCACCTTTTATGGTGCTGGATGAAACAGATTCTGCTCTTGATGAAGCAAATGCTCGAAAATATGGAAAAATGATAAGAAAATTAGCAGAAAATTCAAAGCTTTTAGTGATTACACATAATAGAGAAACAATGAATCAATGTGATGTACTTTATGGAGTTACAATTGGAACTGAAGGTAGCTCAAAACTTCTTTCAATTAAATTTGATGAAGCAACAGAGTATGCAAAATAATCTTGACTCAATTTTACAAAAATAAATTTTACTGCTATACTCTTGTGCTATAATAAAAGACAAGACAAATTTATTTACTAATTTATTTTAGAAATCTTTCTAAAATAATTTTATACTTTATTTTAAAAACTTTATGAAATTACTAATTGTAGAATCCCCTAGCAAAGCAAAAACAATAGAGAAATATTTAGGAAAAGATTATACAGTCCGCGCTTCTGTTGGACATATTCGTGACCTTCCAAAATCAAATAAAAAAGCACTTGACATAGAAAATGGTTTTATGCCTACATATGAAGTTTCTAAAGGTAAAGAAAAAGTAATTTCTGAATTAAAATTATTATCAAAAAAAGCTAATGAAATAATACTTGCAACAGACCCCGACCGTGAAGGTGAAGCTATTGCTTGGCATGTAAAAGAAGCTGCAGGACTAAAAAATGCAAAACGTGCTGTCTTTCATGAGATTACCAAAGAAGCAATCATAGAAGCTCTTAAAAAAACAAGAGAGATAGATATGAATTTAAAAGAGGCACAAGAAGCCAGAAGAGTTCTTGATAGACTTGTTGGTTATGATCTTTCTGGAATAATTTGGAAAAAAGTTCGTTATGGACTATCTGCTGGAAGGGTTCAATCCCCTGCGCTTCGCATAATAATGGAAAGAGAAAGAGAAATAAGAAATTTTATCCCTGTACAATATTTTAATATATCAGCAGAACTTGAAACTATTGGTAAATTAAAAGAATCTAAAAAATATAAATTAATTTTTGATTGCGAACTTGAACCTGGACTAAATCCAGAACTATCTCTACATGATGCAAAAAAAATATCTGATAGTATCATAAAAGATGGCCGTGCTGGAAATTGGTATGTAAAAGAAATAAAAGAAATAGAAGTAAAATCTAGTCCAAAAGCACCATTTACAACCTCTACCTTACAACAAACAGCCTCAAATAGATTTGGATTTCCTCCAAAAAAAACAATGATGATAGCTCAAAAATTATATGAAAAAGGTTTGATTACTTATATGAGAACAGACTCCACAAATCTAGCCACTTCTGCTGTATCTGAAATATCATCTTTAATTATAAAAAAATATGGTAAAGAATATTTAGAAAATAGAATTTTTAAAACTAAATCTAAAAATGCTCAGGAAGCTCATGAAGCTATTCGCCCAACCAATTCTAACAATTTGAATGCTGGTACAACAAATGATGAAAAAAGACTTTATGATTTAATTTGGACAAGAACCATATCTTCTCAAATGACTAGTGCAAAAATACTTCGTACAAAAATAATTACGAATATAAAGGAGAGAAAAGACTATCCTAATTTTAATACAAACGGATCAATCATATTATTTGATGGATGGCTAAAAGTAGATCCAGAAGGTAAAGGTAATGACATAAATTTACCTAAATTATCTACTGGGGATGTATTAAATTTAAAATCTATAAATTATTATGAAAAAGAAACAACTCCACCAGGAAGATATTCTGAAGCAAGTTTAATTAAAGAACTTGAAAAAAGAGATATAGGTCGCCCTTCAACATATGCTTCAATTATTTCAACTATTGAAGATAGAGGTTATGTAGAAAAAATAAATAAAGCATTATATCCAACAGATACAGGTGAGGTTGTTTCTGATTTTCTTGAAAAGAATTTTGCAAAATATATTTCAGATGATTTTACAAAAGAAATGGAAGATGACTTAGACAAAATAGCTGAGGGAAATTTAACTTACAAAAAATTATTAACTGATTTTTATAAACCATTTCTAAAAGAAATAAAAGAAAAAGAAAAAATAGAAAAAGATAATAATTTTGGCGAAGCCCCAGAAAATATAAAATGTCCTATTTGTGAGAATAAAATGATTATCAAACTTTCAAAAGGAGGAAAATTTTATTCTTGTTCTAGATTTCCAGATTGTAATGGGGCAAGAAAGCTAGACGGGACAGAGCTTGAAGGACCAAAAGATACAGGTAAAATATGTCCAAAATGTGAAAAAGGAAAGCTAATAGAAAGAGACGGAAGATTTGGTAAATTTATTGCCTGCTCAAATTATCCAAAATGTAAATATATAGAGCAAAGCAATGAAGAAAAACAAAAGAAAAATACAGGAATAAAGTGCAATAAATGCGATAATGGATATATAGAAGAAAGACGAGGAAGGTTTGGAATATTTTATTCCTGTAGTAATTATCCAGATTGTAAAAATGCAATAAAAGCTAAACCTACAGGAGCATTTTGTTCTATATGTAATGAAATGATGATGGAAGGAACAAAAACAATTCCGGAAAGATGTTCTAATAAATCCTGCCCCAATCACAATCCACATAAATTAAAAAAATAATCTTAAATCTTGCCAAACTAAAATTTAATGATAGAATAATATAATGAATATAGTAAATAATAATGAAAAAACCTTTATATCCCCTATTCTAGAAGATATTTTTAATGCTATACCTAAAGAAAATGCTCTAGATAATTATGATGAAGAACTTATAGAAAAAGCATATAATTTCTCCAAAAATGCTCATGAGGGACAATTTCGTAATTCTGGTGAGCCATATTTTAATCATTTAGTTTATACCGCTATAAATATTGCTCGCCAAAATATGGACACAGATACAATAGTGGCAGGACTTTTACATGATGTGCTTGAAGATACCGGAACAAGTGAAGAAGATATAAAAAAAGAATTTGGTGATGACATACTATTTTTAATACAAGGTGTCACCAAACTAGGAACAATTAAATATAAAGGAGTAGAAAGACATGTAGAAAGTATGCGTAAATTTTTTATAGCTATGGCTGAAGATATTCGTGTTGTTATTATTAAATTATGCGACAGACTACATAATGCTTCAACATTAGAATATTTGAGAAAAGATAAGGCTGAAAGAATAGCTATAGAAACTTTAGAAATACATGCTCGTCTAGCAGATAGAATTGGTATGGGTAGACTCAAAGGAGAATTAGAAGATTATGCTTTTCCATTTGCTTATCCAAAAGATTATGAAAAAGTAAAAAAGATGTTTGAAGAAACAAAATCCTCCGAAGAAGATTATCTGCTCGGAATACTAGAAAGAGTAAAAAGTGAGCTGAAAGTCTTTGATGTTAAATTTATAAAAATAGACCATAGACTAAAACATCTTTACTCTCTTTACGAAAAATTAAAAAAGCATAATTGGGATATACAAAAAATATATGACATTGCTGCTATGCGCATTATAGTTAAAGATATGGCTACTTGTTACCAAGTATTAGGAGTTATTCATGGGCTTTATAAACCTGTTCCACAAAGATTTAAAGACTATATTGCCCTCCCAAAACCAAATGGTTATCAATCACTTCATACCACAGTTTTTGATGGAGAAGGTGGAACTTTTGAGGTACAGATTAGAACTATACAAATGCATGAAGAAGCAGAATACGGTATAGCTTCTCATTTATTTTACAAAGAAGTGGGAGATAGTAAAAAAATAAACAACAAACACGAAAAAAGAAAAATTCAAAATCTGGGTGAAAGAATAGCTTGGACAAAAGATTTAGTAAAAACTCAAGAGATCTCAGAAAACAAAGATTTTTTTAAAAATATAAAAGAAGGATTTTTAGATAAAAAACTTTTTATTCATACACCAAAAGGAGATATTATAGAAATGGTGAATGGATCAGGTGTAATAGACTTTGCTTATACAGTTCACTCTGATATTGGTAATCATGTAGCGGGAGCTGTAGTAAATGGAAAATTAGTAGCACTGTATACCAAACTTAAAGATAGAGATATTGTAGAAATAATAACAAAAGAAGATGCTAAACCTACACGTAAATGGCTTGACTATATTTATACAAATTTAGCAAAAAGACATATAAAGGCATATTTAAAAGAATACGGCGGGCCATTTGATAAATTTTTTATAAAATAGAAAACTAAATATATGATTATAAACTAAAATTTTTTATATCATATAAATCATTTTCTCTCTCTTCAAAATCTTTTATCTCTTCTTTACTTCTATCATCTTCTAATTTAAAATCATTAATATCATTTAAATTACTATTAATATTATTATTAAAATTATTCTCTAAGATTTTTCCCTTTATATCTTCTTGTATATTATTTTGATTTATATTATCTTTTATTTCTATCATTAACTCTCCTATATGGTGTTCTGGATCTATAATTATAGGAAGAGTGGTATTAGCATTTTCTTTTGATAATGTATGGATACTTTCATCTTTATTTAATTCTTCATTTACATTATGAGATAACATAGCATCTATAAGTGGTGATGAAGAGTCTATATTCATTTCTTTTTTTATTTTATCAAACATACCCTCATGAGATTTTTCTTTGCCTGCTTTTTTCATAAGTCCAGCAAGAGCAAGTAATTCATCATGAGAAAAATAATCAATTGTAATTTTTCCACCTTTTTCTCTTGGTTCTATATGTACTCTTGTTCCTAAACTTTCCGCTAATCTTTCTTCTAAATCTACAACTTCTGGATTCATCATTAAGGACTTTTTACGAATTTTTTCATATGCTACTCTACGGGCCAATCCTTCTGCTTCACGAACAGTCATCTTTCGCATCAACATTTCTTTAAAAAGAGTGACTTGTTCTGCTGGTTTATCTATAAGCATAAGTAGAGGCCTAGTATGTCCTTCAGATATTTTACCAGCTACAAGAGCATCTAATATTTCTTGTGGAAGCATTAAAATACGAACAGTATTAGAAACATATTCTCTACTCTTTCCAACTTTTTTTCCAATTTCAGCCCATGATAATTTAAACTCATCTGCAAGCTGTTGAAATGATTTTGCACGATCTACAGAATTTAAATCTTCTCTTTGTATATTTTCAATTATTGCTAGTTCTAATTTGCTTCTATTATCATCTCCAACTCTGACAACACAAGGAACTTCTTTTATTCCAGCCAATTTTGAGGCACGTAAACGTCTCTCGCCTGCTATTAATTCATACCCTACAGATATAGAGCCATCTTCATGAGCTTCTTCATGGCGTGTTATAACCAAAGGTTGCAGAACACCATATTGACGAATACTTTCTGCTAAATCTTTTAAATTATTTTGATCAAATTCTCTTCTTGGTTGATATGGATTTGGTAGTATTTTTTCTACTTCAATCCAAAATACTGCATTTTGTAATTCTGCCATAATGTTTTTAACTTATATATTTATATTAGAAGTATAACATGAAAAAATATTTGAAATATGATAAAATATGTGCATAAAATCGCCGAAGTGGTGGAATGGTATACACGTGCGACTCAAAATCGCATGGCGCAAGCCTTGTGGGTTCAAGTCCCACCTTCGGCACAAATTTAAAGAAAAATAAAGATTCTTTATAAATAATGACAAAAATATATAAAATTGTTATTATTTATATATGAAAAGAGTCCTAAAAATACTATTTGGGAAAAGATTTCTAATAAAAATAAAAGATATAATAATAATTATTCTTTCTATAATAATTTTATTTTTATTTGCTTCTGTTATTATTTATTTTTATATTTCAAATTATTCTAAAAATTTTATTTATTCAAATATAAATAATTTACCAAATAATAAAGTAGGTCTTGCTCTAGGCACTTCACCTGTCACAAGTTCTGGATCTACTAGTCTATTTTTTATTACAAGAATGAATGCAGTAAAAGATTTAATAGATAATAAAAAAATAGATTATGTAATAGTCTCAGGAGACAATAAAACTATTTCATACAATGAACCAAAATATATGAGAAATTATTTATTAAAGCTTGGGGTTGATAATAATGCTATTATTTCAGATTATGCTGGTAGAAGAACTCTAGACTCTGTACTTCGAAGTAATGAAATATTTAATCAAAATAAAATTACAATTATCTCACAAAAATTTCATAATGAAAGAGCTGTTTTTATTGCAAGAAAAAATGGTATAGATGCTGTTGCATATAATGCTGACTATCCATATAAAAAGTATGAAGAAAATATTTGGATAAATACTAAAACTTTTTTGAGAGAACTCCTTGCTCGAGACCTGGCAGTCTATGACTTTTTGACAGATAAAAAGCCAGCAATACTCGGAGAATCAATTGATATAAAAAATGAATACATAGAAGGAATTAAAAGATTAATTTTAGAAAAATAAAAAATCTGCAAATGAATGCAGATTTAGTTTTGAAAAATTTTTATTTTTTAAAAACAACACCTTCTTGTGCTTTTATTAAAAAAGAAGAAAAAACAAACAAAATAAACAGGAATACTTTTCTCATTTTTTATGTATTTTAGAATTTAAAGAATTATTATATTTAAGAATCTAAATTTATTATAATATATTTTTATATATATTGTCAAGTCTTTAAAAAAGCATAGTATTGTAATATTATTCTACCTATATATGAAATCTCTTCCAAAAATATTCATAATAATCGGCCCAACTGCTAGTGGTAAAAGTGATGTGGCAGTTGAGCTTGCTAAAAAAGTAAAAGGAGAAATCATTTCTGCTGATTCTCGCCAAGTATATAAATATTTTGATATAGGATCTGGAAAAATCACAAAAAAAGAAATGAAAAATATTCCACACTACTGTCTTGATATTGCTGACCCAGTAAAATATTCTAAAAATTATAAAAAAAACCATCAAACTTTTTCAACTCAAAACTATTTAAAATTTGCAAATAAAGCAATAAAGGAGATTCTAAAGAAAAAGAAAACTCCGATTATTTGTGGTGGAACTGGAATGTATATTGACGCAATACTATATGGACTTCCGAAAAATGCTATGCCAAATCCTCTTCTTCGTGAAAAACTTGAAAAGGAAAATATAAAAGATTTATTAAATAGAATTAAAAAATTAAATAAAGATAAATTTTTAGAATTAACAAAAAATGAAAATACTAGTGAAGTAAATAACAAAAGAAGACTTATAAGAATAATAGAAATTTTGAAATCAAAAAAAGAATCAGGAGAAGAAGTGAAAATTACTGAAAGAAATAAAAATCTTAAATACAATCCTGAATTTATTTTTATTGAAAAATCTGGAGAAGAATTACGAGAAAGAATAAATTTGAGACTCAAAAAAAGACTTGAAGTGAAAGGTAAAAATAATTTAATAAATGAGATAAAATTTTTAAGAGATAAATTAAAACTAGATGATGAATGGCTACTTTCTCTCGGCCTTGAATATAAATATCTAACAATGTATTTGCGAGAAGATATTTCTTATGAAGAAATGATAGAAACTTTACAAAACAAAATCTGGCAATACGCTAAAAGACAAATCGTCTGGAACAAAAGATATAAGAAAATTGACATATAAGATCAAAAGGAGTATTCTTGTGTAGACAATGTTGTTTTAACAATTAAAAATTTTATATGATACAACCAAAGGCATCTGTAATACGGTCCAGAAGAAATGAAAAGAGCTATCACAAAAGAAATTTCTTATTTTAAAGAAGAAGAAACTAATAATTCAAAGACAGAGGGACTTAAAAATGAAGAATATCACGATCCACATACTTGTCCTGTATGTTCTCAAGATTTTGGTGCAGAAGAATGTTGTCCTTATGTTGATTAACTTTGGCTAAATAAAGTCCCTATTGATCAAGGGACTTTTAATTTTATTTTATAAGGATTTTTTGCTATAATACTTTTACTTTTATGGAAAATAAATCAGCAAAATACTATATAACAATCGGACTAGAAATTCACGCAGAACTCAAAACAAATAGTAAAATGTTTTGCGGTTGTGCTAATGTCCCTCTTGAAAACTCTCCGAATAAAAATGTCTGCCCAATTTGTATGGCACACCCTGGAACTCTTCCAACACTTAATAAAGAAGCTATTAAAAAAATGATAGAAATAGGACTTTATATAGATGCTAATATTGCAAACTTTACAGAATGGGATAGAAAACATTATTTTTACCCAGATATGCCAAAAGCCTATCAATTAACTCAATATAAATACCCTATTGTAAGTGGTGGAAAAATAAATAATTGGCCACTCACAAGAATTCATTTAGAAGAAGACACGGCAAAATCTACTCATGATAAAGGCAATCACACTTTGATTGATTTTAATCGTGCAGGAGTTCCTCTTATGGAGCTTGTAACAGAGCCAGAGACTTTTGAAAATATAGAAAGTGCAGCAAAAGCATGCAGTAGTTTTGCAAAAGAATTACAACTTATATTAAGAACACTTGATGCTAGTGAAGCTGAAATGAGTAAAGGACAAATGAGAATAGAAGTTAATCTTTCTGTAAGTAAAGATAAAAATAAGTATGGCACAAAAGTAGAAGTTAAAAATATTAATTCATTTAAATCTGTTGAAGATACTGTTAAATATGAAGCTTTAAGACATATTGAATTGATAGAAGTAGGAAAAGAAAGTGAAATAATTCAAGAAACAAGAGGATTTGAAGAAAATAAAAGAATAACACTTTCTCAAAGAAAAAAAGAAACAGCAAATGATTATAAATATTTTCCAGATCCAGATTTACCAAAATTATATTTACATTCAATTTTTGATTTAGAAAATATAAAAAATAATTTACCAGAAAGTCTAGAAAATACTAGGAATGAATTAAAAAATATTGATGTAAAAGAAGAGTATATTGAATTGCTTTTAAATAATATTACATTATTTAAATATTTTGAAAGTGTTAAAAAAGAAATTTTAAGTCATGATTCTATAAAAACTCCAAATAGTGAAAAAGAAAATAAATTAATTAATCTTTCTGTAAATTATATCTGTGTAGATGTTTCTTCTATTTTACAAAAAGAAAATAAAGAAAAATTAATACATTTTATAGACAAACAAAATTTTGTACAAATTATGGAGATGATTTTAGAAAATGAACTTTCTAGTCGTGGAGCAAAAGATTTAATATTATTTATGATGACAGAAATATCAAATGATACAAATCTTGAAATGACTGAAAATGATATGGATGCAAGAACTATAGCTGAAATGAAAGGACTTATACAAAAAAATGACAAAGATGCTTTAAATGAAATAATAGAAAAAGTAATTATAAACAATCCTGATCAATGGGATGCTTTAAAACTTGGAAATGATAAGCTTATAATGTATTTTGTAGGACAAGCAATGAAAGAAGCAAAAGGATCTGGGAATCCACAAATTTTTACTGAATTAATTAAAGAAAAATCTAATCTATAAATAACATATTAAAATAATATTTTATTTTAATATTTCTCCTAATTTCTTTTTAAAATCTTTTAAAGATTTATCATCAAAAAGTGATAATAATATTATATCTTCTTTCTTTTGTTTGGAAGCTTTTGCTAAATCATTAACTTTTTTATCTAATTCTTTTTTATCTTTCACTTCGTCAATTTTTGAAAGTATTATAATTTCTTTTTTCTTTGCAAGTTCATTATCTTTTGTTGAGAGAAGATTATTTTCTTTGTTTTTTTTATCATATTTTTTTAATTCTTCACGAATAATTTTATAAGCTTCTTTTATATCAGTATTTTCTGCTGAAATTAAATGAAATAATATTCTAGTTCGAGATATATGTTTTAGAAATTTATATCCAAGACCTTTTCCTTCACTTGCCCCTTCAATAAGTCCTGGAATATCTGCTAAGACAAATTTCTTATAAGCTCCTAAATTTGGCTCTAGAGTTGTAAAAGCATAATTCCCTATCTTTGCGCTAGCATTTGTAAGAGCGTTGAGTAGCGAGCTTTTTCCTGCGTTTGGTAGGCCTATAAGACCAGCATCTGCGATAAGCTTTAACTCTATTTCAAAAACAGCATCTTCGCCTCTGTCGCCTTTAGTAAATTCTTCTGGAGCGCGATTGGTAGAAGTTTTAAAATTTTCATTTCCAAGTCCACCTTTTCCGCCGCGAAGAATTAAAATATCTTCTTCTTTATTGCATTCATACTTTATATCATATGTTTTATTATAAATAGTGGATCCTAGAGGAACTCTTAAAAATAAGTCTTTCGCATTTCCTCCATGCATGCTTTTTTTCTTTCCAGCTTCGCCATTTTCAGCATTCCACTCTTTTTTATTTTTATAATCATTTAAAATTTCTATATCACGAACTACACGAAAATAAACGTCTCCGCCTTTTCCGCCATCACCACCAGCAGGTCCACCATACGGAATATGTTTTTCTCTTCTCCATCTGACTACACCTGTCCCACCGTCACCTGCTTTTATTTTTAATAAGACATGATCTATTAACATATATTTATTAACCAAATATAGCATATTTTACTTTTTTATCAAAGTGTGTTATATTGCTGTAGGTATATTTTTTTTACAAATAAAAAATTATTCATGAAAAAGATTTTGCTCACCCTGTCTGTCTTGGTAGCAATAAGTTATTTCTTCCAGGACAAATTTAAAGAGAAAAAAAGATTTATTAAAGCCCATGAAATTAAATAGGGCTAAAAACACAAGCTACCTGTAAAAAGGTAGTTTTTATTTATACTTTATACTTGACAGATATACATTATATATGATATAATAAGAAAGTATATTGCTCTTTTTTATTTAACCTTTAAATATTTTAATAATGGGAAAATTTGTAGGTTTTATTTTTGCTCTAGCGGGAGTAATTGTTGCTTGGATTTGGCTGTATCATGGCAATACTCCTATTAATCAAATGACAAGCTCCGTGAGGTCAATAAATCTGACTAGTATAGCTGTGATTGCAGGTACATTAGTAATAGGATTAATACTTCTATTTTTCTTGTTCTACTTTATATTTGTGGAAAAGAAAAAATGATTTTAAAATGCAAAGCGGCGCCTTCGGCGCCGCTTTTTAATTTTATAATTTAATATTAGAAATTTCTTAATCTATATGCTTTTTCATGATCTCTAATCTTTTCATGAACTTTAGCTTCTATTTGACGAATTCTTTCACGAGTTACTTGAAATTCTTCTCCTACTTCTTCTAAAGTATGCATAACTCCATTATAAATACCAAGCCCATTTCTCATTTCTACAATCTTTCTTTCTTTTTCTGAAAGATCCATTAATATTTCATTTATTTGTTCTGCTAGTATTTTTCTCCCTGCCTCTTGTTCTGGAGAAAGTATTTTATCATCAGATACGAATTCTCCGAGTGATGATTTATCATCATCATCTCCTGTTGGTTTTTCAAGTGATAAAGTATCTTGATCTATATTTTCTATTACATGAATTTTCTCTACATCTATACCCATTTCATCTGCTATTTCTTCCGCTAAAGGCTCTCTACCCAAATCTTGTGATAATCTTCTTAATACTTGTTTGTACTTTGCTATAGTCTCTACCATATGTACTGGAATACGAATAGTTCTTGATTGATCAGCAAGTGCGCGAGTTATGCCTTGCCTTATCCACCAACAAGCATAAGTTGAAAATTTAAATCCTTTACTAAAGTCATATTTTTCTACAGCTTTAAATAATCCAAGATTTCCTTCTTGTATCAAGTCTAGCAATGTAAGATTTGGGCTCCTACCTACATATTTTTTAGCAAAAGTTACTACAAGACGAAGATTCCCTTTCATTAAAATATTTTTTGCCTCCTCATCACCCATTTCAATTCTTTTAGCAAGCTCTCTTTCTTCTTCACTTGAAAGTAGTGGATATTGGCCTATTTCTTTTAAATATATTTGTATACTATCTTGACCTGCTTCCCCTTCACTTAATTTATTTAAGTCTTCATCCATGTCAAGAAGATTGCTACTACCATCAAGAATATCTACTCCTGCTATAGAAAGCTTCTCATATAGCTCATCCAAATAAGAAATATCTTTTTCTAGATCTGGAAAAATTTTAATAATATCATCATATGTAATAAATCCTCTCTCTTTTCCTTTTTTAATTATATAATTTTCTTTATCAAATCTATCTTTTGTAAATTTAGTAAGCTTTATAGGTTTTGACTTATGTATTTTCTTTTTTTCTTTTTCAATCTCTACTTTATTTTGCGCTATTCTTTTTGCTCTTTCCTTTTTATCTTTAGCGTTTTTAATTTCTCTTCTTTTTTTTTCTTCTATTTTTTCTTTACTTGTTAAAATTCTTAAATCTATAAATTTGTTAGTGATTTTGTTATTTTTCTTTTTAATAATAGATTTTTTATTTAATGTTTTTTTAATAGATTTTGATTTTTTCTTATTACTAATATTTTTATTTACACTTTTCTTAATTATTTTTTTAGTGTTAGGTTTAGTTTTTTTTGATTTTATTATTGTTTTTTTAATAGTTTTTTTATCAGTTTTTTTAATTATTTTCTTTATATTATTCTTCATATTTTTTATATTAATTAAATAAACATTAAATTAAGCATATACAAACACGCATTTGTCAAATTTTTAATAGTATATATTAAATCAAAAAAAAAAGCAAGTACTTAAAATAATATTTTGTATAATATTAAATTATTTTTAATTAAGGTTTATATTTTTATAAATTTTTCAGACTTAATCTCATGAAGCTTTTTATATAAAATTATTATATTTTTTAAGTCTTTTTCTTTATTTTTAGAATCTTCTTCATTTTGCTTCTCTAATAAATTTATTTTTTCTTTTATTGTTTCTACTTTGTAAGATTTTGATAAATCAAATAAAAATTGATTTATAAATTTATTCTCATTTTCTTTATATAATGAATTTTTTGAAAATTCTCTTTCTACTTTTATTATTTCTTTTTCAATTATTTCTTCTGGAATATTTTTTTTATCTTCTAAAATATTTTCTTTTATATCAATATCATCTTCAAAAAACTTATGTAAAAATTTTCCTTCTTCAATATTTTTCCATTTTAATATTGCAAATATTTCTTTGACTAATTTAATCTTCTTAGAAATATTTTCATTATTATTTGTTTCTATTTTTTCTTCTTTTACAAAATTATCTTCTACTTTTATTTTTTTAATATCATTTATAATATCTATTTCTTGAATACTTAATTTCTGAGCAATTAGTTTTATAAAATAAGCTCTATCTATATCGCTTTCTATCGCTTTTAAAAATGGTAAAATTTCTGCTCGAACCATTTTACCTCTTTCTCTTTCATCGCTAATACTTTTAAAAATATTTGAAAGTAAATATTCTATTAAATGAACTCTTCTTGAAATTAAACTTTCCCACTCTTTTCCGCCAAAATCTTTTATAAGGTCCGCTGTATCTTTTACACCTTCCTTTTTTGGAATAATATAAACATCAAGACCTCCATAAAGTGCGAGCAGTGCACATTTTTTCATAGCAGTCTCACCCGCTGTATCCTGATCAAAAGAAAGAAGAACCCTGTCGGCAAATCTTTTTAAAATCTTAACATGTTCTTCAGTAACAGCCGTCCCACTCGTTGCTACAATATTTTCCACGCCTACCTGATGACTCATTATTAAATCCATTTGCCCCTCTACAAGTATCACTTCTTTCTTTTCAGCGATACTTTTTTTAGCCAAGTTATACCCAAATAAAATTTTACTTTTATGATAAATTACTGTTTCTGGAGAATTTATATATTTACCTATTTTTCCGTCATCAAATTTTGGTAAAATTCGAGCTGAAAATCCGACGACATTTCCAAAAGTATTTTTAATAGGAAACATTATCCTACCTCTAAATCTATCAAAATATTTTTCTTGACCTTCCTTTTTTACTACGACTCCTGCAGCTATCATCTCTTCAGGAGAAAAGCCTTCTTTGGAGAGATTTATAAATAAATCTCTCCAACCTGCTTCACCGCCTAAAGCAAAACCTATATTAAACTTTTTTATAGTCTCATTTGTAAGCCCTCTTTCTCCTAAATACATTTTAGCATCTGCGGAATTTTGTAAATTTTTGGAATAGTGGGTTGCTGACCTTTGTAAAAGGTTTATAAGATTTGATTCTTTATCTTTTTCTTCTTTTTTAAATGGGGTTAATTTTATACCAGCCCGCTCAGCAAGTATTGTGAGAGCTTCATAAAATGGAACACTTTCCATTTTTTCAATAAAAGAAAAAATATCACCATGCTCAGAGCATCCAAAGCAATGATAAGTTCCTCTTTCTTGTGAGATATAAAAGCTGGGAGTCTTTTCGTTATGAAATGGACATCTGCCTTTAAATTGTGAGCCAGATTTTTCAAGTCTTACATAAGTTGAAACAACATCAAGTATTGAAAGAGTTTGTTTGATTTGATCTTTTGGATTCATAAATTATATTTATTTTATCAGAAATAGTAAGAATTATAAAAGGTTAAAATACTTGACAAAATATATGTATTATGATATACTTAATTAATAGGCTTGTATAATAAAAAATCCCCTGGCTTTCGCGAAGGGATTTTTTCTTTTTATAATTTTATTTTAATCTTCTAATTCTTTTTCAGCATTTTCTTTTCTAGCTTCTACACCTGTTCCTGCTGGAATAAGCTTACCGATTATTACATTTTCTTTTAGACCTTGTAATTTGTCTATTTGACCTCTTGTTGCTGCATTAATCAAAACTTTTGTAGTATGTTGAAATGATGCAGATGATAGCCATGAATTTGTTGTAAGAGCTACTTCTGAAATACCAAGTATTAGATTTGTTCCTTTTGCTACTACTCCACCTAAAGCTTTTACTCTATCATTTTCAATTCTAAAATCAGCAACTTCCACAACATCTCCTTGTGTAAAATTTGTATCTCCGACTTCTTTTATTTTTACACGAGAAAGCATTTGTTTAATGATTAATTCTATATGTTTTCTTGAAATAGAAGCTCCTTGAAGTTCGTATACTTTATTCAATTCATTTATAATATATTCCTCAGCAACTTCTCTTCCTGCTAAATCATAAAGTTGTTCTATATTCAATGAACCGTCAGTTAAAGCTTGACCTTTTATTACTTTATCTCCTACTTTTACGATCGGTCTTCTTGAATAAGCCATATCGTATTCTATTTTCATTCCTTTTTTCTTTGCTAAAGCATAAGACCCATCATCATTACTCAATACTATAATCTTTTTTTCTTTTTTATTTCTAATAATTTCTACCACTTCTCCGTTAGATAGAGAAATAATTCCAGGGTTTTTTGGTGCACGTCTTTCAAAAATCTCAGCTACACGAGGAAGACCTTGTGTAATATCTGCTCCTGCCACTCCTCCTGAATGAAATGTACGCATTGTAAGCTGTGTTCCAGGTTCTCCAATAGCTTGAGCAGCTACAATACCAACAGCTTCTCCTATTTTAACAAATTCATTTCTTGCTAAATCAGCACCATAACATTTTCTACAAACTCCATGATGAGATTCACAAGAAAGTGGAGAAAATACATATGCTTCTTCTATACCTTCATCTGTAATAATTTTTATGTCATCTTTTTTTATTAAATGTCCCTTTTTTAAAATAATTTTACCCTCCTTATTTAATAAATCTTGAGCTAATACTCTACCTCTTATATTTTTTGATAACGGAATTTCAATACCCATAACATCTTCTTTTTTAAGAAGTTTTGCATTTTTTGTCCCACAATCTGATTCATAAATAATAATATCTTGCGCTACATCTACAAGTCTTCTTGTTAAGTATCCAGCTTCTGCTGTTTTCAAAGCTGTATCTGAAGTACCTTTTCTGGCTCCATATGTTGTTATAAAATATTCTATAGGAGAAAGACCTTCTTTATTTGAAGAAATAATAGGAAAATCAATATTTTTTCCAGCTGAATTTACAATAATACCTTTCATACCAGCAATTTGTATAAGTTGCTTCATAGAACCTCTTGCTCCTGATGTTACTAAATTATAAACTGAGCCGTATTTCTCTATAGATTCTGTTGGCATTATATCTTCAATTTTTTTTCTAACAGAAAGCCAATTATCTATATTTTTTTGATATTTTTCTTCTTCTGAAACTAATCCTTGTTCATAATATTCATTTATTTTTCTTTCTTCTATTTTTCCTTGTTCTACTATTTCTTTCTTCTCTTTAGGGACTTTTACTGAATCTATACTCCAAGTAGTTCCAGAAATTGTTGCATATTTAAATCCAAAAGATTTGATTTTATCTATAATTTGTGGAGCTTCATTAAAACCATATTGCATTATTATTTTATCAATAATTTTATTCATATAATTAACTCCTATTTGTTCATTTATATATTCAAAATCATCCGGAAGTATGGAATTAAATCTTAATCTTCCAACTGTTGTTTCAAATCTTTGACCATTAAATCTCTTATACTTTTCTTTGTTTGTTGGAACAACTTGAATTTTTGCACGAATATCTACAATTCCAAATTCATGAGCTGTAATAGCCTCATTTGGAGAACCGAAATATTTTCCCTCTCCTAATAATCCTTCTATTTCTGTAGTAAGCCAAAAACATCCCAGTAACATATCCATACGAGGATTTACTATAGAATCTCCCGATCCTGGTTTTAAAAGATTTTTATTTGAAGCCATTATTTCTTTTGCTTCTATTTGAGCCTCTTCACTTAATGGTAAATGTACTGCCATTTGGTCACCATCAAAGTCTGCATTAAAAGCTGTACAAACTAGCGGGTGAAGTTGAATAGCATTACCTTCAATCATTTTAGGCTTAAAAGCCTGAATACCGAGTCTATGCAAAGTTGGTGCACGATTTAATAATACATATTTTCCTTCAATAACCTCTTCTAGTATTTCCCAAACTTCTGGAATACCATCTTCTATTAACTTATTAGCTCCACGAATATTAAATGTAAACTCTCTCTCTAATAATTTAGAAATGACAAAAGGTTTAAATAATTCAAGAACCATATGTTTTGGAAGTCCACATTCATCAAGTTCTAAGTCTGGACCGATCACAATTACAGAACGTCCAGAATAATCTACACGTTTTCCAAGTAGATTTTGTCTAAATAGACCAGATTTTGATTTAATACTATCTGAGAGAGATTTAAGTTGTCTTTTTTGTCCTACTATTGTTGTAGCTTCCTGCCCTCTTCTCATTGAATTATCTATTAATGCATCTACAGCTTCTTGAAGAATTCTTTTTTCATTTCTTAATATAACATCTGGTGCTGAAATTTCTTTTAATTTTAAAAGACGATTATTTCTATTAATAACCCTTCTATATAAATCATTAACATCACTAGTTGCATATCTTCCACCTTCTAAAGCAACCATTGGACGAATCCCAGGAGGAGTTACTGGCAAAACTGTGAGAAACATCCACTCTGGCCTAATTCCTGCTACTTTAAAAGCGCGAATTAAAGAAAGTCTTTTTTCTTGTTTTTCTTTTTCAATAGATGAGATCTTTTCTAATTTTGTAACTATCTCTATTTCTAAATCGTCTAGATTTATATCTTTAAAAATATTATAAATAGCTTCTGGCCCTATCCCTGCCTCAAATGCAATACTATATCTCATAGAGTATCTATGATAAGTAATCTCATCAAGAATCTTATTTTTTCTTATCTCTAATATTTCTTTTTTTGCTGCAAGCATTAATTCTTTTAATTTGTCTCTTGTTTTATCATCTCCAGCTGATTTTATTTTTGCCTTAAACTCACTCTCTAAATTTTTTAAAAGTTCCTCTTTTTCTTTTTCATTTATTTTCGTGATTATATAATTAGCAAAATAAATAACTTTTTCTACTTCTCCTGCAGGTTCTCCAAGCACTAAAGCTATCCTTGAAGGAATATTTCTTAAAAACCAAATATGTGCTACAGGACTAGCAAGCTCAATATGTCCCATTCTTTCACGTCTAACTATTGATTTTGTAACTTGTACACCACATTTTTCACAAATAATATCTTTATATCTTATTTTATTATATTTTCCACAATAACATTGATAATCTTTTTCTGGGCCAAATATTTTTTCATCAAAGAGCCCTGCTCTTTCACTTCTGCCTGTACGATAATTAATGGTCTCTGGTTTTGTAACTTCTCCATAACTCCAAGACCTTATAGCTTCTGGAGATGCTATTTTAATTTGTAGAGCATCAAAATTTGTTGTATCTATTGTTTTCATAATTTTATTATTATTTTTATTTTTTATTCATTAATTAATTCTCTTTTTGAATTTCCACAAACCTTTCATCTCCTAATAAATTTTCTTTATATGATTTCTTATTTCTATTTTCTTTTATAAGAGGAATAATATCTAATGACAGACCCCTTAATGTATTTAAGAGAACATTTAAAGCTGCTGGAACATTTGGTTCTTTTATTCTTTCATTTTTAATAATATTATTAAATGCATCACTTCTTCCTACTATATCATCTGATTTAATAGTCAACATTTCTCTTAAAGTATTCGCTGCGCCATAGCCTTCTAATGCCCAAACTTCCATTTCTCCAAATCTTTGTCCTCCATTTTGAGATTTACCTCCTAAAGGTTGCTGAGTAATAAGAGAATATGGCCCTATACTTCTAGCATGCAACTTATCTTCAACCATATGATGAAGTTTAAGCATATACATAACTCCTACAGCTACCTTGTCCGCAAATTTTTCTCCCGTCCTTCCATCAAACAGCTCTAATCTTCCAGATTCATCATAACCAGCTTTTACTAATTCATCTTTTATTTCTTCATCTGTAGAGCCAGCAAAGACAGGAACAATTGCCTGATAACCTAAGGTTTGTGCTGCCAAACCTAAATGCATTTCTAATATTTGTCCAATATTCATACGAGATGGTATTCCAAGTGGAGTTAATATAATATCTATTGGTTCTCCATCTGAAGTAAACGGCATTTCTTCTATAGGTAAAATTCTTGAAATAACTCCTTTATTTCCATGTCTGCCGGCTAATTTATCACCAACTGAGATATCACGAAGTTGAGCAACTTCAATATGAATTCTTTTTATTACTCCACTTTCAAGAGTATCTCCTCTTTCTCTAGAAAAAACTTTTATACCTATTATTCTACCTTTTTTTCCATTATCTAGTCTAAGAGAAGTATCTTTTACGTCTCGAATTTTTTCACCAAAAATACTTCTTAATAATCTTTCTTCTGGCGTAAGTTCTGTTTCTCCTTTTGGCGTAATTTTCCCAACCAAAATATCTCCAGCTCTAACATCTGCTCCTATTCTGATAATTCCATCCTCATCAAGATTTTTTAATTTATTCTCTCCAACATTAGGAATATCATGTGTAGTAACTTCAGCTCCAAGTTTTGTATCTCTCACGTTGCAAACTAATTCTTCTACATGGATTGATGAAAATTTTTTCTGCCTTACTAATCTTTCTGAAAGAATTATAGCATCTTCGTAATTTGCACCGTTCCAACTCATAAAAGCTACCCTAACATTATGTCCTATAGCTATTTGTCCACCACGAGTTGAAGAAGAATCTGCTATAACTTGTCCTTTTTTAATCTTATCACCAATATTTACAATTGGCCTTTGATAGAAAACTGTAAAATTATTGGTTCTAGAAAAATTAACTAAATTATAAGTCTTGTCTTTTTTATTATTTGTTATTATTATTTTATTAGCATCTATATATTTAACTTCTCCAGATTCTTCTGCTAAAACAATTCTTCCTATATGTTTTGCTGCTTCTAATTCTATTCCAGTTGAAACATAAGGAGCTTCTGCCAGAATAAGAGGAACGGCTTGTCTTTGCATATTAGAACCCATTGAAGCTCTCGCAGCATCATCATGTTCTAAAAATGGAATCATGTTTGTTGCTATAGAATAAGCTTGATTTGTGGCAACATCTACATATTCCAACTCTTCTTTAGAAACTATAGCTGGGTTTCCTTTTTTTCTTGCTTGTACAAATTCATCTTTTATATTTCCTGACTCATCATAATTAATTGCAGCGTGAGCTATAATTGTATTTTCTTCTTGGAGCGCGTTTAAATATTTTATTTCTTTTGTAATCTTACCATTCTTGACTTTTACATAAGGAGTCTCTATAATCCCAAATTCATTAATTTTTGCATAAGTAGACAATCTTAAAATAAGTCCTACATTTGCTCCATCTGGTGTCTGAATAGGACAGACTCTACCATAATGAGAAGTGTGCACATCACGAACTTCAAATCCTGCTCTATCTTTTGAAAGACCCCCAGGTCCTAATGCAGATAGAGTTCTTAAACTTTCTATTTCAGCAATTAAATTTTCTTGATTCATTAATTGTGATAATTGATTAACTGTAAAGAATTCTTTTATTCTTGCTTGTAAAGATCTTTGATTTACAACCGAAACTGGTAATGTTGTATCTATATCTATAACTGACATTTTTTCTTGTATATATCTTTTCATTTGAAGCATTCCTTTTTTTATCTTCATTCCAAGCATTTCTCCAACGAATCTGACTCTTCTTGAAGCTAAATGATCAATATCGTCCGCCTCTGCTTCAGGATCATTATTAAGTTCTATTAGATGATTAATCATCAAAACTATATCTTCTTTAGATATTGTCATTCTTTTTAATTCTTTAGGATCTGATTCAATATTAAATCTTTTATTGAATCTAAGTCTTCCTATTGGTGACAAATCATATCTTTCTTTAGAAAAAAGTGATATTATATATGCTTTCGCATTTTCTACTGTAGCTAAATCTCCGTCACGTAATTTTTTATAAACATCAATATAAGCTTCTTCTGCTGTTTTAATAGTATCCTTTTCTACCAAATTCATAATATAAGCTTTAGCTAAATCTTTTCCTAGAAATGCTGTCTCTATATCTTTATCTGTTGCATATCCTAAAGCGCGTAGAAAAGAAACTACAGAAAATTTTCTTTTTTTATCTATTTTTACAAACATCTCATTATCATCATTTGTAATAATTTCTATCCAAGCTCCACGATTTGGTACTATTTTTGCTGCAAAATATTTTTTACCATTTATCTCTTCAAAATCAAAAAAGTCTCCCGCACTTCTTGCGAGTTGTGGAATAATAACTCTTTCTACTCCATTAATAATAAAAGTTCCATGTGGAGTCATCATTGGAAACGAAGCTAAAAAGATTTCTTGTTCTTTTTCTGTTCCAATTAATTTATTACGAAGCAAAATCCTAGTTCTTAAAGGAGCTTCATAAGTTAATTTGTTTTCTTTAGCATACTCTTCTGTATGCTTTGGTTCTGTTAATTCAAAAGATACAAACTCTAATTCAAATTTTTTTTCTGTATAATCTTTTATAGGATTTAATTCTTTTAAAATTATTTCAAGATCTTCTTCTATAAGTTTTTTAAAAGACGATATTTGATTCTCTACTAGATTAGGAAGCTCTATAAAAGGTTCTCTAAAGTTTTGAAATTTCTTTTTTGGTAAATTTGCTACAAAAAGATTTTCATTGGTATTTTTTGTTTTAGACATAATAAAATAATAGCTAAGTTAAAAACAAAAATATTGATACATAAAAAAGAAAAGTCCTCTTATTTTTGAGTTCTCTTTTTTGTGTTTTTAATATTTAAACTAATAATAATTTCGAAATTATTATTGACTTGAGTCACCCACAAAACTCAACCTGTAGGGAATAGAAGATAAGCATCTAGTCAATATTGCAAATATTATAGCATATGATATATGAATTTGCAAATAAAAATTTCAATTAAAAAAACTACTTATATATAAGTAGTTTTTTAATATTTATGAATTAGTTTAATTTTTTATAATCACGACCTAAAACAAAAATATGAATAAAATAAGCTAGAACAGCTCCTACAATAGGTGCGAGAATGAAAAGCCCTAACGAACTTAAATGTTGTCCTGACACTAATGCTGGGCCTATACTTCTAGCTGGATTAATTGATGCTCCAGTTAAAGGCATAGCTACTAAATTTGCTAAAAATAATGCTGCTCCTACAGCTAAAGGAGCTATAGCTTTATTTGAGCTCCAACTTGTTCTTGTTGTATCAAGTACAACTAGACAAAATACCATTGTCATAAATATCTCAACAAGAGCTCCTCCAATTACTGAAACTCCATTATTAAGTGTATTTGTAGCAAATCCAGCATTTATTATAAGTGCTCCATTTGCAATATTTGTAACTATGGCATATAAAATTACGGCGCCCAAAACAGCTCCTACAATTTGAGCTACTATATACCCTAAGACTTTACTCCAAGGAAACTTTCCTGAAAGGGCTAATGCTATAGTAACTGCAGGATTAATATGTGCTCCTGATATGCCGTCAGTAAGATACGCCACAATAGCTATTCCTAAACCGAAAGCTGCGGCTATACCAAAAACACCAATACTTCCTCCTGCAAAAATTACAGCTCCACAACCTATTAAAACTAAGAGAGCTGTTCCTAATAATTCTGCTAAATATGGTCTCATAAAATTATTAATTAAATTAATTTAATTACTAACTCTTTAACTAATAAATAATAGCTAGTAATGTATTTATTATAACATCAATAAATATTTATCTATATCATTATCCCCCCACCTATAAGCTTCTCTTTTTTATAAAAAACCAATGATTGTCCAGAAGTATAGTCAAAATTCTTATTTTTATTTAAAAAGCTATATTTTATAGATAATTCTTTTTTAGATTTATTTTCTTTTATCTTATTTATTTTAATTTTAACTTCTTTTGCATGGTATCTTTCTTGCACTTCATAAATCTTGCCAACTTCCAAAACTTCTGTAAAATTACTATTTTCTAAAAACATATCTTTTTCATTAAATTTTTTTATGTCTTTACCTTGCAATTTTTCATCTACATATAAAATATTTTTTTTATTATCTTTTTCTATAATATATTTTCCATTTATTTTTTCTCCTATTGTGTAAAAGAAAACTCCATCATGTTCCCCTATTTTTTTATTAAATTTTGTATCAATTATTTTTCCTTTTTTATTTTTAATATATTCTTTTAAAAAATCTTTTACATCTATCTTACCAATAAAACAAAGCCCTTGTGAATCTTTTTTCTTTGCTGTTACTAAATTATTTTCTTCTGCTATTTTTCTTATATCTTTCTTTAAAAGTCCTCCGACTGGAAAAATTATTTTTTCCAGTTGCTTTTTATTTAGTGTCCAAAGGAAATAGCTTTGATCTTTTGAAGAGTCTTTTCCTTTTACTAAAAAATTGTTTTTATTTATTACTTTATTTTGTGCATAATGTCCTGTCGCTACAAAGTCAGCTCCATTTTTGAGAGCCCAAGATAAAAATGCTCCAAATTTTACTTCTTTATTACAAAATACATCTGGATTAGGAGTTCTGCCTTTTTTATATTCTCTTATCATGTAGTCTATTACTCCTTCTTTATATTCTTTTTCAAGATCAAGTGTGATAAATGGTATATCAAGCTCTGCACATACTCTCATCGCATCACGTCTATCTTCTTTCCAAGTACATTCAATAAAATCTGGTTGCCAGACTTTTATAAATACTCCTGTTACATCGTAACCTTTCTTTTTTAAAAGTAATGCTGAAACAGACGAGTCTACTCCACCACTCATTCCAACAAAAACTTTTTTCTTTTTGTTTTTTAAATTATTTTTTTTCATTTTCTTTTTTAGATGGAAGGATAATTTCAGTATAAATATATTCTCTATCTTTAAGAAGAGTTTTTAAAAATATTTTGATATCTGAATATGTTACTTTTTTAACAGCTTGCAAGGTTTGGCTAACAGTAAAGATTTTGTCAAAAGCCCTTAACTGATTTAATACTGAACTTACAACTATATAAGAATTATCTTCATCTGACTCTATTTGGTCTATGAGAGCCTGTTTAATATCCTCGAATCTTTTCAAATATTTATCACTTAATATTTCTTTAAAAGTATTTTCTAGCTCATTTTCAACTATACTAATATTTTTTTCATCTAATTTTAGATTGAAACCGATATTATAATCATATTTAGAAAAATAAGAACTAGTATTAATGTTGTAACATAAACCATTATCGTATCTATATTTATCCATCAAAAGGTTTTGTAAAAATTTCGCAAAAACTTTACTTGTTCCCCAATTTTTCTCTAATTTAATTTTATTAGTTGCTAATGATATTTCATATTCTGCCTGCTCTCTCACCAATCCTAATTCTTCAGAATTTTTAATAACTTTATTTTGTAATGGCTTTACAACTTTAGAAAGATTAAAACTTTTTTCTAATTTATTTTTATTAGATATAAATTTTTTATTTTCTGGTATTTTATGTAAAAATTTTTTTAATGTTTGGAAATTTTTGCTTTCTATATTTCCAGCTAGAATAATAAACATATTCTCTTTTACATAATTTTCTTTATAAAAATTTTTCAAATCTTCCATTGTAATTTTTTCTATGGTTTCCGGCCATCCTAGTGCGGTATAAAATCTTTCTTTTATTGTTCCATGTCCCAAATTGTGGACACTTTCTTTTAAAAACTTTTTTAATTTTTCATTTTCATATCGCCTCCAAGCTTCTTGAATTATTACTTTTTTTTCTAATTCAAAAGCATCTTCTTTAAATGAAGAATTAAAAATAATATCTTTTAAATCTGAAATAACTTTTTCAAATTTTGTGGGTAGGCATTTAAATTCATAATGTGTAGTATAAAAATTTGTCATAGCATTAAAAGAATTTAAAACATTTTTTAATGACCATTCTTTTAATCCTTTCTTACCTCCAAATCTTTCTGGACCTTGACATATAGTATGTTCCAAAAAATGTGCGACGCCTTCTTTTTTAACAGGGTCAGAAAAAGCTCCAGAATTAAATACAACTCTGACATGAATACACGGTGCCCATGGAATATTTTTATAATAAACTGGCACACCATTAATTTCCTTTTTCTTAAAATCAAATGGGTCAAAATTTTTTATATGCATAATTTGAGATTATACATTATATTCCAAGTATTGTAAAAAAGATTTTTACACCGCTCTCATTAACTTTTTATATACTTCGACTAATGCTCTTGTGTCTGCAAGTGCTGTATGAGCTTTGCTATTCTCTATTTTTAAAAGTTCACATAAAAATTTTAATGAAAATTTATCAGCTTGTGGAGCATCATAAAGTCTTGCGAAGGCAATGGATATGGTATCAAGCTTACCATAATGCATATTATTTTCTACACCAGTCTTTTGATATGCTTTTGCTATAAAATTATAATCAAAAATTAAATTATGCGAAACAAAAGTACAGCTCGCTGCTTTTTTATTAAAATCTTCCATTGCATTTTTAAGGTCTACTGCAAACATCCAATCTACTTCATTATAACCATTAATGCGAAGTGCTTCTTCTTCTGCGTCTTCTATTCTTTCTGGTTTTATTTTCCATTCCCATTCTCCAACTAATTCAATCTTTGGTCCTTTACCTTCTCTTTCTATTTGTTTAACAACTATAAGAGCAAGTTCTATTATTTCATGTTTTTCAAAATCTGTTCCTGTTGTTTCTACATCAATAAATGCTAAATTTCTTTCTTTCATATTTTATTCTTTACTTTATTTATAATTTTAATTATTTATCTTTAATATTATTATTTTATTTATTCCTTAAATATTTATTAATATTATCTAAATGAGTCTTATAATCTTTTGCGTAATACATATTTCCATCATTTCCTGTAATATAAAATATATCTCCAGTATTTATTGGATTTATTGCTGCTTTTATAGCCATATTGCCAGGATTGTTTATTGGAGCTTTAGTAAATCCTTTTTCCTTATAGGTGCTAGTTGCTGCATCTATTTGTAACGGATAATTTAATTTAAGCCTATTCCATAATACACCTGCCACTTTTTTCATAGCATCTTCATTGTTTGCTTCGCCTTCTAAAAAACTAGCCATTGTTATAATATCTTTAATAGTTACTGTTGTTGTGCCTATAGCATTTATTATAGTAAATCTTTTTTTTAAATTTACTTCTTTATTATTATCGTCAAAATATTCACTTATATCAAATTCTCCTAAATCTAAAGCATAAATACCTAATTCTTTTCTTTCATCTGTAAAAATATTTTTTAAATTATTATAAAAATGATTTGATAATTGATTTATAACTTGATCTAAATATATATTTGGTAAAAATAAATATGTTTCTGGAAAAAGATATCCTTCTTTATCTTTTACTCTTTCTAGAATATTTTTTTTACTAAAATCATCTATTAGTTGAGAACTGATAATATCATTTGAAAATGCCTTATTTATTATTTCTGCTATTTCTAAATTATTACTACCTTCTGGTATGGTAATCTTTACTGGCGGTATAGCATAATATCCTTTTATAATTTTATTTGCTAAAGAAACTAAACTATCTTTCTTTTCTAAACTATAAATACCTGCTTGAGCCAATGTTTTCCCTGAAAAAATTTTTACATATATTTTAAAAGCAAGAGATGATTTTATAATTCCTTCATCATATAGTCTTTGACCGATATAATTAACACTCTCTCCATTATTTATTTGAAAAAGATAATTACTATTTTCACGACTTATTAGATTAATTTTAGAAAAGTAAATATTATAAATTAAAAATAATACTAAAAGAATAATAAAAGAAAAAAATATTTTCCATTTATTATTAATAAAAATTGATAGAAATGTCTTTTCTTTTTTATCATCTTCAATTTTTTTTATAATCAAAAAATTTTTGAAATCATCTCTTAACATGTTAAATTTATAAATTTTAATATAACATAAAAATCTTATATTCTTAAATATAATCTTTAAAGCTATTTTTCTAAATAGGCAAATTTGAAGGAGAAGATGATTTTGTAGAATCGATTCGTTGTAAACTTGGAGTTGCTGCCACCTCTCCTGGAAAATGATATAAAGTAGCCAACTCTTCTAAATTTAAAATAAATCCAGACAAATTTTTTGTAGGACTAAAAGGATAAAACAATATATTATATATAGTATAATAAAGTTCTATAAAAGTATTAGATTTATTAAAAAAAACATAATCCATAAACATTCTTTTTCTGTCTTCCATACCCTCTACAAATTTAAACATTCCTGATCTATTTATATAATCTTGGAATAGATATTCTTTTAAGAATCCTGACCTTTTCTTTCCTCTATCTTGCCAAGGATAATCAAATCTACCAGGAAATGTACTCATCTCTGGACCGAAAGTATTGTAAGCGTCTTCATTAAATGACCTTAAAATTGCCATAATCATAGGTATTCTAGTTCCTAAATTACTACTATCATTTGCTACATAAATAGTTCTTACTTTAGCTATCACTTGAGATTTTCCCATTTTTCTTTGTATAAGTTCTGTATTAAATTTTGAATCTGCTTCTCTATCTTGTGGTGGTATATTTTTAGATTCAACTACTGTTCTAGCATAGACAGCATCTACTTCTTTAAACTTTGGTCTCCCTTGTTCATCTTCCCCATCTGGAATTTTCATTTTTTTTGGATTATTATACTCATCATCTCCTATTGATTTATTTTTTTCTTTTATGCTCCATTTTTTTCTATATTTATCTATTTCAAACTTTACTAAATCTGAAAGTTTTTTTCCTTTTTCATTTTTTCCTTTCTTGTCTTTTTTGTCTTTTTTCTTATTTATTGTATATATCTCATTCCATTTCAATGCGTCTCTAATAAGAATCTGATAACAAAAGTATTCTCCCTTTCCAATAGAACCTATTTGTTCTAAAAGATATGTAAGAGGATCGTGCTTATAAATTTCTTTAGGATCTTTATCCAGACCCCAATCTTTATAAGTTTTTATAGGATACATATCTCCAGAATATTCTAAGTTAACTAGTTTATCCGTGTCTCCATATTCTTCTATACCGCCTTTTTTTGAAAGTTTCCAATCTACACCCCAAAAAGCATGCCCTTTTTCATTTTTCCTTGTAATGTTTGGAAGTAGCTCTACATAGTCAGGAACTTCTATTATTTCGACATTTGGATATTGGGAATATATTGCCGCTTCTATTCTTGATTTAAATTTTGACTCAGATCTAATATAAAAATGAATAACTCCTTCCAAAGAAACTATCTCTAATGAAGTTACTGCCGGCAGAGCTCCTATCCAGTCTTGTTTAAGCCATGCAGGACTTAAACCTCCTCCATCATATACAGCTTTTAAAAAAATCTCTGTAGCTTCAGGGCTTTTATTTATTTCTCTTGGTAATTTTATTTCAAGTAATGAATATTTGAGTTTATTTTGATAGGATATATTTATATATAATTTCCAAAATTTCCATGTCCATGCGAGTAAAAGAGTGAATAAAGAACAATATATTAAAAATAATCCTATATCAATAATTAATTGAAAATCCATAATTTTATATTAAAATTATATCATAATAATATAAAGCAGTATTTATACTGCTTTATATTAGTATTTTTATTATTTTAAAGAGTATTTACCATCTTTATCTCTTTTAAAATATTTAGTATCTTGTAAATTGATAGATACTGTATTTGCTTTAACCAACCTTTTTTCTAATACTTTATCTATAATTTCTTGTTTTGTTAAAGGTTTTTCTGCTTCTTTTAAAATTTCTTTAATAACATCTCTAACAACTCCTGCTGCATGTCCCCATTCTTTAAGTCCATACATTCCACGACCAACAAGAACAAATCTTTTGTCTTTAATAAGTTCATTATGACAAGTTGCAATATTTGTTTTCTTTTTAAAAATTCTTGTAATTTCAGATGCTACATCTCTAAAGTGCATAGGTTTACCATTCTTCCTGACAACAAGATATGCATAATCTTTAACACCTCGGGCTTTAATATGAGGAGATGTAGATTTCCCCCATTCTCCAAGGCTATTTTTCCCTATCACTTTAGAAACAGATAAATATCTATTTATTATTTCTTTATTATTCTTATAGTCATCTACAAGCTGATCTAGATTTGATACAAATTTTTGTAAAACTTCTTCTTCTTGTAATAATTCTTCTGTTTTTATACTTTCATGAAGAACACATAATCCATCTTTAATATGACAAGCTACTAAATCATCTACACTCCAATGAGTATGAAATTCATCTGTTTCTTTAATTTTAGTAAAACTACCCCCAAGAACTAGATAAAGGTTAATATGATTTTGAATAATTTTATCTCTAGAAATATAATTCATTAGAGTTTCTTCTCTAACAACAGAACCTAATTTTCTTATAATATCTTTTAATTCTTCAAAAATAAAAGAGCTCTCTTTATATTCTGCTGTTTTTTTAATTGAAGCTAGAGCAAAATTTTCAATTTGGCGAACTCTTTCACGAGTGATTTCATATGTTTTTCCTATAGCTTCAAGGGTCATTCTTTTCTCATTTTCTAATCCGTAGCGATTTGAAACAATATCTCTCATGCGAGGATTTAATCCGCTTAAAAGTTTTTTTGAAACCTGTCTTGGTTTAAATGAAATAATTGATGTGTCTGTCATATTTTTATTAATTAAAGTTTATTTGAGAATCCCACACTCAAAATTTATTTAAATATTAAACTATTATTCTAATAAATGCACTCAACTAAACTTGTATCCTTTAGTTCTTTCTATATTACTATACTTTTACTAAAAAGTCAAAAGTTGTATAATATTATTATATTAAAATATTTATAAGTTTATTTTTTACAATTATTATTTTCTTAATCTCTTCTTCTTTTAATATGTATTTTTTATAAATATTTGTATTTTTTATAAGATTTTTTATTTCATCATCACTTGAATCATTTTTTACAATAAAAGTACCTCTAAATTTTCCAGAGATTTGTATACTCATTTCTATTTCTTCTTTTTTAATCTTTTCTTCATCAAAGAGAGGCCAACTTGAAAGATGTATAGAAGAATTATTTCCTAAAACATTTTGCCAAATTTCTTCAGAAATATGTACCGCAAATGGAGCAAGTAATTGTATAAATTTCTCCAGAGTATTTTTAGAAATATTATTTCCTTTTTTGATTTCTTCTTCAAAAGAATTGAGACAAATCATGAGTTGTGATATGGCTGTATTAAATTTAAAATTCTCAATATCTTCACCAACTTTTTTAATACTTTCATTTATCACTCTCTCTACTTCTCTTGAATCTGTCCCAGGATTCTTAGAAACTTTCTCAGCAAGATTATAAACTCTTTCTAAAAATCTAGAAACTCCCGCCATACTATTTGTGCTCCAGCTAATCGCCTTTTCAAATGGACCCATAAACATTTCATATGTTCGCATTGCGTCTGCTCCATACTCACGCACAACATCATCGGGATTTACTACATTTCCATATCTCTTACTCATTTTCTTTCCGTCTTCTGCCATGATTAATCCCACTGTCTGAAGTTTATTAAATGGCTCATCATAATTTACATATCCTTTATCAAAAAGAAATTTATGCCAAAATCTCGCATATATGAGGTGACGAGTCGCATGCTCTGCTCCTCCCACATAAAAGTCTACAGGATTCCAGTTTTTCTCGAGATTTTTATCTACAAAAATATTTTCATTTTTTGGATCAATATATCTCAGATAATACCAAGAGCTTCCCGCCCATTGTGGCATAGTATTTGTTTCTCTATAAAATTTAGTTGCTTTTGGATTATCTTTTGGGAGAGATTCAAATTCTCCATCACCATTTATAAATCCATAAACTTCTACCCAATCTTTTATATTTGCGAGTGGAGACTCACCATTGTCTGTTGGCTCGTAATTTTCTACATTTGGAAGAATAACTGGCAACTCTTTATCAGACACTGCATAGCTTTTTCTATTTTCATCGAAAACAATTGGAAAAGGTTCGCCCCAATATCTCTGTCTTGCGAATACCCAATCTTTTAATTTGTATTTACTTACAATTTTTCCACCCACAAGATCAGTAATTCTTTTTCTCTCTTCATCTGTATTTTGGACTTCTATTTCTCTTATTTCAAGATTATATTTCTTCGCAAATTCATAATCTCTTTCGTCATGTGCTGGCACAGCCATTATTGCGCCAGTTCCATAGTCACTCAAAATATAATTCGCAATATAAATTGGAACTTCTTCTCCGTTGGCTGGATTAATAGCTTTGACTCCTGTATCAATTCCCTCTTTCTCGAGTTTAGACATATCAAAGTCTATTGTTCTTTCTTTTTCTTCTTTTTCAAGCTTTTCTATAAAATTTTTTATTTCACTACTCGCTTGCCATCCATTTTGAATCCACTCTTTTGCGAGAGAAAAAGAAATCGCCATAAAAGTACAACCAAACAAAGTGTCAGCACGAGTTGTAAAGATTTTTAATTTATTTTCTTTTAAATTATTCTTAGAAGCATCTACAATTTCAAAATCAATCTCACTACCCACACTTTTTCCAATCCAATTTCTTTGAAGCTCTTTTATATGCTCTTCCCAATCAAGCTTATCAAGATCACTTAAAAGTCTATCTGCATAATCAGTAATACGAATAGTCCACTGGCGAAGTGGTTTCTTTTCTACAATACTTCCACATCTCTCACACACATTTCCATCAAGGTCTTCATTAGCGAGTCCAGTCTTACAGCTTGGACACCAATTAATTGGCTCAAAAGATTCGTAAGCTAGCCCATCTTTATACATTTGCTTAAACATCCACTGTGTCCATTTATAAAATTTTGGATCAGTTGTATTTATTTCTCTATCCCAATCATAATTAAGACCAAACATTTCAAGTTGTTCTTTATATCTTTTAACATTTTTCTCTACTGCAATATTTGGATTTATTTTATTTTTTATAGCATATTGTTCTGCTGGTAAGCCAAACGCATCCCAACCCATTGGGTGAAGCACATTATATCCTTGCATCTTTTTCATTCTAGAATAAACATCAGTCGCAATATATCCTTTTGGGTGACCGACATGAAGACCTTCACCAGACGGATATGGGAACATGTCTAGAATATAAAATTTCTTCTTGCTATCACCAAAATCATTGTCAGTTTTATTTATATTATTCTCCTGCCAATACTTTTGCCACCTTTTTTCAACTTCACCATAATTTAATTTACTCATAATTTTGCTATAAAATATATAAATATAATATATCAAATAAAAGAAATACAACAAATTTTTTAAAAATCAAAAAATTGTGTTAGAATTACTCTCTAATAACTAATCTCCTATTAATAAAATATATGAAAAATAACCTAGAAGAATTTGCGATGAAAATAACTAAATGGGTAGGCTCTATTTGGAGTTTAGTAGTTCATACTTTAGTATTTATATTTTTCTTTGTCTTAATTTATTTAGGGTATGATTCGCAAAAAGTAATGTTAGTTTTGACTACACTTGTATCTCTCGAAGCTATATATCTCGCACTATTTATCCAAATGACTGTAAACAAAAATACAAAGTCAATTGAAAACATTGAAGAGGATGTAGACGAGATGCAAGAAGATATTGATGAAATCCAAGAAGATATTGAAGAGATTGAAAAAGATGTTGACGAGATTCAAGAGGACGTGGAAGAGATTGAAAAAGATGTTGACGAGATTCAAGAAGATATTGAAGAATTAAACGACGAAGAGGAAGAAGATAATAAATAAAAAAAAGAGCCACTCAACTTAATGAGTGGTTTTTATATTGGTTAATTAATTTTTTCTACGGCCTGTCTGTTTGGCGCAGGTGTGAGTCCCTGCAGAATACCTCCTTTTCCAGTTTTAAAGCCATAGTTGTTAATTTTACTAATTAAATTCTAACAAAAAGAAAACTAAAGTCAAGCTATTTATAAAAATTAATTCTTTAAATAAAATAGATACTACTTAGATCTTAAATTTAAATAGTACCCATTCTACAATTGTGAGAACTATTCCAAATATTGCAGCCTGCCAAAATCCTGTCAAAGAAAATCCTGGAGTCAAATTACTTGCCAACATTAAAAATAGAACATTTAAAACTAAATGGAATAATCCAAGTGTTAAAAAATTAATAGGCCAAGTTAAAAATTTTATAATTGGTTTTACTATTAAATTTATAATAGTTAATATAAATGTAAAAACTAAAATCGCTGTCCAGCC